>NZ_JBITSX010000062.1:0-33120 GCF_044541255.1 Pseudomonas sp. NPDC085632
TTGGCCAGCATGGGGGCGTGGGCGATCGAGCCCATGAGGACGTGCCGAAACCCGCGCAGGTCGAAAGAGACGCAGGCGGTGAAGCGGGCGACGAAGGCGTCGACGGGTTCACTGAAGCGGCCGCCCCAGGACTGATTGGTCTTGTCAGTGCTCATGAATTCGCTCGTATCGGCTTGAAGAAAAAAGGCGTGAAACGCTGGCGCGGATAATAACAGGGTTGCCCAGACTGTCGCTGACACCGGTCGATACGTTTTTTTCTCATTGTGTGCGCCATAGTCGACGCTGAACCCGGAGGATTTGCGCAAGGATATTTTTCGATTGAGCAATATCGGCCCGACGAGCGTCTACAGTAGGACATAAGGGTTGGCGCGACTGCAGATCGCGCAAAGGTCTGGCCGCCGACTATAAGAAGAGGGGGGGTGGGTGTAATTGTCCTTCGGCAATCCCCGTGAGAAACGCAGGAAACAGCGGGCTTTGAGCAGTACGACCCGGACACTGGCAAATATTGCTGGCCGACGTACGGCACTTTTTGGCGCTCGGGCTAGTCTTAGCGTGGATCGCGGTGACGGACGTCACTTCACCTGTCTACGCTATCCTTGTGCGAGACTCACGCAGGAATCCAGCGCAATATGAATGTCCTGATCGTTGATGACGAACCACTGGCTCGCGAGCGCCTCAGCCGAATGGTGAGCGAGCTCGAGGGTTATACAGTTCTGGAGCCCAGCGCCACGAATGGCGAGGAGGCGTTGGCACTGATCGACAGCCACAAACCGGATATCGTGCTGCTCGATATCCGCATGCCGGGCCTCGATGGCCTGCAAGTCGCTGCCCGTCTGTGCGAACGAGAAACGCCGCCCGCCGTGGTGTTTTGCACCAGCCCCGATGAATTTGCCGTGGAAGCCCTGCAGGCCAGCGCCGTGGGCTATGTGGTGAAACCCGTGCGAACCGAACATCTGCATGACGCCCTGAAACGGGCGGAACGTCCCAACCGGGCGCAACTCTCGGCCCTGACCCGTCCCGCTGCCGAAAGCGGAACCGGCCCGCGCAGCCACATCAGTGCCCGCACCCGCAAAGGCATCGAACTGATCCCGCTGGATCAGGTGGTCTATTTCATTGCTGACCATAAATACGTGACCTTGCGCCATGAGGCCGGCGAAGTGCTGCTGGACGAGCCGCTCAAGGCGCTGGAAGACGAATTCGGCGAGCGCTTCGTGCGTATCCACCGCAATGCGCTGGTCGCCCGCGACCGTATCGAACGACTGCAACGCACGCCGCTGGGGCATTTCCAGCTGTTTCTCAAAGGTCTTAATGGTGATGCGCTGATCGTCAGCCGTCGGCATGTGGCCGGTGTGCGCAAGATGATGCAGGGGCTGTAATCCGGTCATTCCGGGCGGCTCCTTGTTCCTTTACCAGGCATTGCCGGCCAGGGAGGCCACGCCGTTTCTGATTCAAGTCAAAGTGGATTTGGCTGAGCTGTTATTATCCGCCGTATCTATTCAGTACGGATTGATCCATGTCCTCTCGCGAAATCCGCATCGCCACCCGTAAAAGTGCGCTGGCCCTCTGGCAGGCCGAATACGTCAAAGCCCGTCTGGAAGCGGCCCATCCGGGCTTGCTGGTGACGCTGGTGCCCATGGTCAGTCGCGGCGACAAGCTGCTCGATTCGCCGCTGTCGAAAATCGGCGGCAAGGGCCTGTTCGTCAAGGAACTGGAAACCGCGCTGCTGGAAAATCAAGCCGACATCGCCGTGCACTCGATGAAAGACGTGCCGATGGACTTCCCGGAAGGCCTTGGCCTGTTTTGCATCTGCGAGCGCGAAGACCCGCGCGATGCTTTCGTTTCCAACACCTATGCCAGCCTTGAGGCGTTGCCTGCCGGCAGCATTGTTGGCACTTCGAGTCTGCGTCGTCAGGCGCAGTTGCTGACCCGTCGGCCGGACCTGGAAATCCGTTTCCTGCGTGGCAATGTCAATACCCGTCTGGCCAAGCTCGATGCCGGCGAGTACGACGCGATCATCCTCGCCGCGGCCGGTCTGATCCGTCTCGGTTTTGAAGAGCGCATCACTTCGGCAATCAGCGTCGATGACAGCCTGCCTGCCGGTGGTCAAGGTGCGGTCGGCATCGAATGCCGCAGCGCCGACAGCGAAATCCACGCCTTGCTCGCACCGTTGCATCACGCCGATACCTCATCGCGTGTGACCGCCGAACGTGCCCTCAACAAACATTTGAATGGCGGCTGCCAGGTGCCGATCGCCTGCTACGCCGTGCTTGAAGGCGAGCAGTTGTGGTTGCGCGGTCTGGTCGGCGAGCCGAGCGGAGGCTTGCTGCTTAGCGCCGAAGCCCGCGCACCGCGCGCCAATGCCGAAGCGTTGGGTGTTCAGGTGGCTGAAGACTTGCTGAGCCAGGGCGCCGCCGAGATTCTCAAAGCAGTCTATGGCGAGGCAGGTCACGAGTGACCGGTTGGCGCCTGCTGCTGACGCGCCCTGCAGAAGACTGTGCGGCGCTGGCGCAGACATTGGCCGGGCAGGGTGTTTTCGGTAGTTGTCTGCCGCTCCTGGACATTGTCGCGCTGCCGGTCTCTGACAAGATTCGTCAGGCGATTGCGCAGTTGCCGAGTTGCAGCGCGGTGATCGTGGTCAGCAAACCGGCGGCACGCATTGCATTGGATTTGCTCGGCGGCTCACCTGCACTGACGATGCCGTGGTTCAGCGTCGGTGCGGCAACCGCGCAGATTCTTCGCGATCACGGCCTCGACGTCAGCTTCCCGGCTGACGGCGATGACAGCGAAGCCTTGCTGCAATTGCCGCGTCTGCGAGCCGCGGTCGGCCAGCCCGGGGCGCAGGTATTGATCCTGCGTGGGGAGGGTGGGCGTGAGCTGCTCGCCGAGCGCTTGCGTGAGCGAGGTGCTAGTGTCGAGTATCTGGAATTGTATCGACGCGACTTGCCAGCCTACGCCCCGAAGGAACTGACACGGCGGATCGAAGCGGAACGCTTGAACGGGCTGGTGGTCAGCAGTGGACAGGGTTTCGAGCACCTGCGCCAAATGGCCGGCGATGCCTGGTCAACAATCGCGCCGTTGCCGTTGTTTGTTCCGAGCCCAAGAGTCGCCGATCTGGCACGTGCCGCCGGGGCTCAAACAGTTGTGGATTGCCGCGGCGCGAGTGCCGCGGCTTTGCTGACGGCGTTACGGGAGCATCCCGTACCCGTTTTCTAATGCAAAGGATGGATACGTGAGCGAAACAGCCTTGCCTAAAGATGACGTCCAGCCTGTGATTGAAACCCAGGTTGAAACTCCACCGCCGGCCACAGAGCCGCGCCGAGGCAATGGACTGGCCATCGTCGCCTTGTTGCTCGGCGCTGCCGGCGTCGCGATCGGTGGCTGGGGTGTCTGGCAGGTCCGTCACCTGCAGACCAATACTCAGCAGCAATCCGGTGAAGTGCAGGCATTGAACGATCAGGCACAAAGTCTGAAGCTCAATGAACAGCGGCTGACCGAGCGTCTCGCGCAGTTGCCGGGTGCCGACGAACTCGCCGAGCGCCAGCGTCTGGTGACGCAGCTTCAGGGCGATCAACAACGCCTCAATCAGCGTCTGGAAACGGTGTTGGGTGCCAGTCGCAAGGACTGGCGCCTGGCGGAGGCCGAGCATTTGCTGCGTCTGGCCAGCCTGCGTCTTTCGGCGTTGCAGGACATCAGCAGCGCTCAGGCGCTGGTGCAGGGCGCTGACGAAATCCTCCGTGAGCAAAACGATCCCGGTTCCTTCACCGCTCGCGAGCAAGTGGCGAAAACCCTGGTGGCGCTGCGCAGCACGGCGCAACCGGATCGTACCGGTCTGTTCCTGCGTCTCGGCGCGTTGCGTGATCAGGTCATCGACCTCACCGAGCTGGCGCCGGAGTACAAGGATCGCGGCGAATCGCTGCTGGGCCTGACTGCCGACGGTGACGGCGCCAGTCGCTGGGCACAGTGGTGGGATCAGGTTTCGCGTTACATCCGTATCGATTTCAACGCCGACAAGAATGTGCGGCCGCTGCTGGCCGGGCAGAGCCTGAGCCAGGTACGTCTGGCCCTGAGCCTGGCGCTTGAACAGGCGCAGTGGGCCGCGCTCAACGGGCAGGCGCCGGTCTACAGCCAGGCGCTGGCTGAGGCGCGTGATGTGCTCAAGGGCAATTTCAACCCGGACAATCCGCAAAGCAAAGTGATGCTCGAACAGGTTGCCGAGCTAAGCAAGGAACCGGTCACGGTCACGACGCCGGATCTGGCCGGCACGCTGAGTGCGGTACAGGCCTATCTTGAGCGGCGCAACGTCAATGCCGAAGAATCGGTGAAACCCTTCGCCAAACCTGCCGCCAACACCGCGCAGGAGACCACGCCATGAAACGCCTGTATGTGATTGTGTTTCTGGTGATCGCGGCGACGGCGGCACTGGGTCTGGCGATTGCCGAGCATTCCGGTTACGTGCTGGTGGCCTACAAGAGCTTCCGCTACGAGTCGAGCCTGTGGGCGACACTCGCAGTGATTGCTGTGCTGTGGCTGCTGATCGGGGGCATCAAGGCGTTGGTCGAGCTGGTCATGACCTCCACTGGCGTGGTCAATCCCTGGTCGCGCCGTAACCGCAGTCGGCGCGTACAGGTTGCGATCGAGCACGGTCAACTGGATCTGGCCGAAGGTCGCTGGGCCAGTGCTCAACGTCATCTTTATCGAGCGGCTGAAGCCGAGCGCCAGCCATTGCTGTATTACCTCGGCGCTGCCCGCGCGGCCAATGAACAAGGCAACTACGAAGAGTGCGATCGTTTGCTGGAGCGCGCACTGGAGCGTCAGCCTCAAGCAGAACTGGCTATCGCTCTGAGCCATGCGCAACTGCAGACCGACCGTGGCGATACCGACGGTGCCTTGGTGACCCTGCAGGCGATGCATGATCGCCATCCCCACAATGCGCAGACACTGCGCCAGTTGCAGCGCTTGTATCAGCAGCGCGGCGAATGGTCGGCGGTGATTCGTTTGCTGCCGGAGTTGCGCAAGGACAAAGTCCTGCCGCGTGCTGAACTGGCCGAACTTGAGCGCCGCGCCTGGGGTGAAAATCTGTCGCTGGCCGCACAGCGTGAAGAGGATGGGAGCGTTGGTTTGCAGTCGCTCACGCGCGCCTGGGAGCAGCTCACCTCGGCGCAACGTCAGGAGCCACCGCTGGTGCTGGCGTACGCCGAACAGCTGCGTCAGTTGGGCGCTCAGGTCGAAGCGGAAGAAGTGCTGCGCACCGCCCTCAAGCGCAAGTACGACAGCCATCTGGCCCGTCTCTACGGTCTGGTTCGCGGCAGCGATCCGGCCCGTCAGTTACAAACCGCTGAAGGCTGGCTGAAGGATCATCCGAACGATCCGAGCTTGCTGTTGACCCTCGGCCGACTGTGCCTGCAAACAAGTCTGTGGGGCAAGGCGCGGGATTATCTGGAAAGCAGTCTGCGTGTGCAGCGCAATCCGGAAGCCTGTGCGGAACTGGCGCGTCTGCTCGCACAGTTGGGCGATACCGAGCGCAGCAATCAGTTGTTTCAGGAAGGCCTTGGCTTGCTGGATGAACGCCTTTTGGCTGCACCGCTCCCGGTTCTGGCTCACGTCTGAAGTGGTGAGGGGGGATGCTCCCTCGCTTACCTTTTGTGGCTGAAATTTCAACTTCAGTGAGCGCTCGAGGCGAATTCCTACAGCGGGCTACACCGATTCCTATTGAACCTGTCGGGTTTTCCCTACACCTCTGGTGAACTGTCGGCAGGGCCTTGCCTTGAAAGGCTGACACGCTTTCCTCTACCGTAACCGTCTGTCTCTACTGTTACGGAAAAGCCATGTCGTTGGCCTGCTCACGCTCCTTGTTCTTCATGGCTTTCACTGCGGGGGCCTTTGCTCTGGGAGCTTCCTATTATCTTGAATATGCTGTCGGTCTGACGCCGTGCAGCCTGTGCCTGGTGCAGCGTCTGTTCCTTACGCTACTGTGCGTGTCCAGTGGTGTGGCAGCGGTGCACGGCCCCAAGCGTGTTGGTTTGTGGCTTTACTGGCTGTTGACCTTGGGCGCGAGCCTGGGAGGCACCACGGCGGCCTGGCGGCAGGTATTGATACAAAGCGATCCGATGCTGCAACTGCTCAATTGCGCGCCAGCCCCCGATACATTGTTCAGTGGCCTGCCCTGGATCTGCGCCTTGCAAACAATGTTTAGCGGCGGCAGCGATTGTGCGGAAATTTCCTGGACGCTGTTTGACCTGAGCATCCCGGAGTGGAGCCTGCTGTTCTTTGTCGCGGTCTCGATTCTGGCGGTGTATCAATTGTTGCGGCTGGTCTGGAGTGCTCTGCAACGCCCGCTCAGCGGCGAAGCGTCGCACTCGGTGCTGCTGCGGGATTAAACACTTGTATGAACTTTATCTCCTGCGTACCTTGAAGCCATAGGCGTGCGGGCATAATCTGGCCCGCACGTGTCATTGGATTTATGTTGCTCGATGACGCTCTGCCCGGCCGGCCCCCAAGCCAAAATCAAAAGAGGGGCGCGGGTGTAGAGCAGCATGACCCACAAGGGAAGAGAGATCGCCATGCTCGAAAGTTGTCAGAATGCTCAGGAACGTTGGGGTGGAGTTCATCTGCTGATCGACCGCTGGTTGCAGGAGCGTGAAGATCTGATCGGCGCCTACGACAAACTCGGTGCGCAGCCTGAGTCGCTGTCCGAGAGCCGCAAGCCCTTGCAGGAATTCTGCGGTGTACTGGTCGATTACGTCTCGGCCGGGCACTTCGAGATCTACGAACAGCTGACGGGCGAAGCCAAGGCGTTCAACGACAAGCGCGGCCTCGAACTCGCCGAAACGATCTATCCGCGCATCGATGTCATTACCGAGAAGCTGCTCGCGTTCAATGACCTGTGCGATGAAGGCAAATGTGTTGCCGAGAAATTCAAGGAACTCGGCGGTCTGCTGCACGAGCGCTTCGAACTCGAAGACTGCCTGATCGAAGTGCTGCATACGGCGCACAAGGAAGAAGATCCGGTTCAGGCCTGATCCCGAACCCTGATCAAAAAAAACGGTGCGCCCAAAAGTGCACCGTTTTTTATTGCCTGCTCAACTGGTCGCGCCGCGCAGTTCCACTTCGAACACCAGCGGCGTGAACGGCGCGATCAAGTCGCCGGCACCGTCGGCGCCATAGGCCTGATCGGATGGAATCACCAGTCGCCATTTCGCCCCCACCGGCATGTTCTGCAACGCGGTGCGCCAACCGGCAATCACGCTGTCGAGGTTGAACCATTGCGGTTGAGTGTTCTGATCGAACACGGTGCCGTCGGGCAGTCGACCGACATACAGCACCTGCACTTTTCCGTCCGGTCCGGCCTTGGCACCGGTGCCTGGCGTCAGCTCGGTCAGCAGGATGCCATCGGCCAATTCCTTAACGCCGGGTTTGGCTTTTTCTGCGGTGAGAAAGCGCTGTTCGTTTTCCATCGCGGCGTCGCTCGAAGGCTGTGCCGAATGCTCGGCATTCTGCGATTCGTGATCGGCCAGAATCTGCTCGATGCGTGCTTCGCTCAGCGCCAGCGGCTTGCCTTGATAAGCCTGCTGCAAACCGTCGACCAACGCCTGAATCTGCAACTGTGGGACTTCCTGACGCAGCCGTTCACCGAGGCTGGCACCGAGGCTGTAGGCCAGATCGTGAGCATCGTTCGCGGTGGTTTTTTCGTCCGCATGAGCGGCCGTAAAAATCATGCAGAGGGATAAAAAAAAGTAGCGCGACATGGGCACACTCCGTCCTGAGATGCGGTGGATTATGCCAGCGCGAACGTCCGCAACGGTGAACTGCTTTTGACTTCGCGCAGAACATTTTCGATTCGGTGCAACGCAACGCAATCGATACTGTCAAGATGCCCTAGCGGCGGTAACTGCAGAGGTCTAGTATGAGCCGCACTCACGTCAGCCAGGAGGTAAACCATGTCGGCCACCAAGAAGCCTGTAAACACTCCGTTGCACTTACTCCAACAACTCTCGGGCAGCCTGCTCGAGCATCTGGAAAACGCTTGCTCCCAAGCTTTGGCTGATGCTGAAAAACTGCTCGCCAAACTGGAAAAGCAACGTGGCAAGGCGCAGGAAAAACTGCACAAATCCCGCACCAAATTGCAGGACGCAGCTGCCGCCGGCAAAGCCAAGGCACAGACCAAAGCCAAGGGCGCAGTGAAAGAGCTGGAAGACCTGCTCGATGCCTTGAAAGATCGTCAGTCCGACACCCGCAGCTACATTCTGCAACTCAAGCGCGATGCCCAGGAAAGCCTGAAACTGGCCCAGGGCGTGGGTCGTGTTCAAGAAGCCGTCGGCAAAGTGTTGTCGACTCGCTCGGCTAAACCAGCAGCGGCACCGGCGAAAAAAGCCGCGGCCAAACCTGCTGCTGTCAAGGCTCCAGCAAAAACGGCGGCGGCCAAGCCTGCTGTAAAAGCTGCTGCTAAAACTACCGCCAAGCCTGCTGCAAAAGCACCGGTGAAAGCCGCTGCAAAACCAGCTGCAAAACCAGCTGCCAAAGCTGCGGCAAAACCTGCAGTGAAAAAACCGGCTGCAGCGAGCGCTGCAAAACCAGCGGCTAAAACCACTGCGGCAAAACCAGCTGCCCGTACTGCCGCTGCTAAACCAGCTAGCCGTGCCGCCGCTGCCAAACCGGCTGCTGCCAAAGCTGCTCCGGCGAAAACCGCAGCCGCCAAACCGGCCGCTAAACCTGCTGCAAAAGCTGTCGCAAAACCAGCGGCAAAACCTGCTGCTCGTACTGCCGCTGCTAAACCCGCTGCCAAGACTGCCGCCAAACCGGTTGCAGCCAAACCTGCGGCAAAAGCACCAGCCAAAGCTGCTGCCAAGCCGGCTGCAAAACCAGCCGTGAAAGCCGTCGCCAAACCGGCAGCCAAGCCAGCCGCGAAACCGGCCGCTGCTGCTAAACCTGCGACTGCTGCCGCCAAGCCTGCTGCTGCCAAACCAGCCGCCAAGCCTGCGGCAAAACCAGCCGTTAAAAAGCCAGCCGCTGCCAAACCAGCTGCCGCCAAACCGGCTACTGCTCCAGCTGCCAAACCAGCCGCGTCGGCAACTTCGGCTGCGCCAGCTGCACCGGCACCTGCCGCTACTACCTCGACTCCATCGACGGCGCCATCGCCAGCCGCTGTGTCGAGTGTCAGCAACAACCCAACCAGCGCTTCCTAAGTGCCGGTAGCCGCGACGCGCAATACTTGCAGCGCGTCGCGGTTCGGGTTGGCCGCTGTGCCGGCCAAACCTTCAAGCCAGGTTATTGAACCTGCATTGTTTCGCGTCCATTCCTGCGCCACACCCTCAAGCCGTGACAGCAATGCACGCTCAGCCTCAAGCTCGAGTGATTTGATCTGCTCGCGCATGCCTTTCAACACAGGGTCATCCACCGCCCGCGCTTTCCAGTACATGCGCAGTGTTCGCAGCGGTTGCACCACCTCGATATCCCACGGTTCGGTCAGCGCCTGAAGTTCGCTTACGCGTTGTTCATTGCACGTCACCCCGCGTTGCTCCAGCCATAAACCGCACAACAGCAGGCACACATTCGCGCCCGCCGTTTGCAGTTGCAGGCAGGCGTCTTCCACGCCCGGTCGGGCGTAGGTGGCAAGGGAAAAGCTCCACAGGTCAGAGGACATCGTGCTACTCGCGCCAGTTGTGAGCGAAGCTGGTAGACTCCGCCGCCATTATGATCCGACTTCAGAACCTGACTTTACAGCGTGGCCCGCAACGTCTGCTAGAAGACGCCGAGCTGACCCTGCACGCCGGCCACAAAGCCGGCCTCATCGGTGCCAACGGCGCCGGCAAATCGAGCCTGTTCGCCTTGATCCGGGGTGAGCTGCACCCGGACTCGGGTGATTGCTTCCTGCCGGCTGACTGGCGCATCGCCCACATGCGCCAGGAAATCGAGACGCTTGAGCGCCTTGCCGTCGACTATGTGCTTGATGGCGACCTGCGTCTACGCGAGGTGCAACGTGACCTCGCCGCCGCCGAAGCGGCGCATGACGGTGCCGCTCAGGCCCGCCTGCACTCGGAACTCGACAGCGCCGACGGCTACACCGCCGACGCGCGAGCGCGCAAGTTGCTCGCCGGTCTCGGCTTCACTAACGAGCAGATGGATCGTCAGGTCGGTGATTTCTCCGGTGGCTGGCGGATGCGTCTGAATCTGGCGCAGGCATTGATGTGCCCGTCGGACCTGTTGTTGCTTGACGAACCGACCAACCACTTGGATCTCGACGCGATCATCTGGCTCGAAGAGTGGCTGAAAAGCTACCCGGGCACCTTGCTGCTGATTTCCCACGACCGCGATTTCCTCGATGAAGTCGTCGATCACGTGGCCCATGTCGATCAGCGCAAAATCACCCTGTATCGCGGCGGCTATACCGCGTTCGAACGCGCCCGTGCCGAGCGTCTGGCCCAGCAGCAACAGGCCTACGAGAAGCAGCAGGCGCAACGTGCGCACATGGAAAGTTACATCGCCCGCTTCAAGGCGCAAGCGACCAAGGCCCGTCAGGCGCAGAGCCGGATCAAGGCCCTGGAGCGGATGGAAGAGCTGTCGGCGGCCCACGTCGATTCGCCGTTCGACTTCGTCTTCCGCGAGTCGAGCAAGATCTCCAGCCCGCTGATCGATCTGTCTGATGCGAGCCTGGGTTATGGCGACAAAACCATCCTCGAGAAGGTCAAGCTGCAACTGACCCCGGGGGCGCGGATCGGCCTGCTCGGGCCGAACGGCGCAGGTAAATCGACGCTGATCAAGAACCTTGCCGGCGAGCTATCACCGATCGCCGGACGCCTGACCCGTGGCGAGAATACCGTGGTCGGCTATTTCGCTCAGCATCAACTCGACTCGTTGGATTCCAAGGCTAGCCCGTTGCTGCACATGCAACGTCTGGCGCCGACCGAACGCGAGCAGACCTTGCGCGATTTTCTCGGCGGTTTCGACTTCCGTGGCGCGCGCATCGACGAGCCAGTGCTGAATTTCTCCGGTGGCGAAAAAGCGCGTCTGGCTCTGGCGTTGATTGCCTGGGAACGCCCGAACCTGCTGCTGCTCGACGAACCGACCAATCACCTCGACCTGGAAATGCGCCTGGCGCTGACCATGGCGCTGCAGGAGTTCAGCGGTGCGGTCCTGGTGGTGTCTCACGATCGGCATTTGCTCAAGAGCACCACCGACAACTTCTATCTGGTCGCTGACGGCAAGGTCGAAGAGTTCGATGGCGATCTCGAAGACTACGCACGCTGGCTGGTGGAATATCGCCAGCGCAATGCCCCGGTCAGTAATACGCCGGTGAACCCGGACAAGACCGACAAGAAGGCTCAGCGTCAGGCGGCGGCTGCGTTGCGTCAGCAACTGGCCCCGCACAAGCGTGAAGCCGACAAGCTCGAAGCCGAACTCGGCAAGCTCCACGAGAAACTGGCCAAGGTCGATGCCAGCCTCGGCGACAGCGACATCTACGAGCCGGCGCGCAAAAACGAATTGCGTGATCTGCTGGCCGAGCAGGCCAAACTGAAGGTTCGCGAAGGCGAGCTGGAAGAAGCGTGGATGGAAGCCCTCGAGGTGCTGGAAAGCATGCAGGCGGAGCTGGAGGCGCTGTCCTGATGGAAGCGTTCAAGCTGCCGCTGCCGGCGGTGTGGGTCGAGCCGATCTGGTTTACGGTGCAGATTCTGCTGATTCTGCTGGCCGGCTACCTTACCCAGCGCTTCGTCGCCAAAGGCCTGACCCGGCTGGGCGAGCGCTATCCGTTCCCGCCGCAGTTGCTGATGCCACTGCGCGGTGTGTTGCGCTGGCTGATCATGGGCAGTGCGCTGATCTTCGTGTTGGAACGACTCGGCGTTTCGGCCACTGTTTTGTGGACGGCGCTGTCGGGGTTCGTCGCGGTGGCGGCGGTGGCGTTCTTTGCGATGTGGAGCGTGCTGTCGAACCTGCTCTGCGCGATTCTGATCTTCACGGTCGGGCCGTTTCGCCTGGGCGATATCGTTGAGTTGGTCGACACCACGGACAAGCCCGGCGTCAAGGGCCGAGTGGTGGCGATCAATTTGCTTTACACCACGTTGATCGAGGCGGAAGAGTTGGGGACTGGCAGCGCCATGGTGCAAGTGCCGAACAGTCTGTTCTTCCAGCGTTCGGTGCGGCGTTGGCGCGGGACGGATGTATTCCCTTCGAGCGGGTTTGAGAAGTAAGTCTTAAAGCAAGATCAAAAGATCGCAGCCTTCGGCAGCTCCTACAGGGATCGCATTCTCATGTAGGAGCTGCCGGAAGCTGCGATCTTTTGCTTTTAGCCCCAATCCGCATTAGCTTGGGCGTCTGTCACGATTCAGATGCGAGGTGTGCGATGGAGCTTCAAACATGGCTGGCGTTTTTTGCCGCCTGCTGGGTGATCAGTCTGTCCCCGGGTGCTGGCGCCATTGCGTCGATGTCCAGCGGTCTGCAATACGGGTTCTGGCGCGGTTACTGGAACGCCCTCGGCCTGCAGATTGGCCTGGCGGTGCAGATCGCGATTGTCGGCGCCGGTGTAGGCGCGATCCTGACCGCTTCGGCCACGGCCTTCCACGCGATCAAATGGTTTGGTGTGGCTTACCTCGTGTATCTGGCCATCAAGCAATGGCGCGCGCTGCCCATGGACATGAGCGATGACGCGGCGGTGCGGCCGATCGGCAAGCCGCTGGCGCTGGTGTTCCGTGGCTTTCTGGTGAACATCAGCAATCCCAAGGCGCTGGTGTTCATGCTGGCGGTGCTGCCGCAGTTCATCAACCCGCATGCGCCGCTGCTGATTCAGTATGTGGTGATTGGTGTGACGATGATTTGCGTCGACCTGATCGTCATGGCGGGCTACACCGGTCTGGCGTCGAAGGTGCTGCGTCTGTTGCGCACACCGCAGCAGCAGAAACGCATGAACCGCACGTTTGCCGGGTTGTTCATCGGTGCGGCGGCGTTTATGGCGACGTTGCGCAAAGCGGCGGTATAAACCTCGCGGGCATCAAAAAGGCGACCTTTGCAGGTCGCCTTTTTTTGTCGCTGGGACGCAGAGCGTCCCGGGATGCATTCCCACGCGGAGCATGGGAACGATCAGGGGCCAGTCATCAGCGCAAAATCACCGGTGCGGTATCACGCGGCAAATTGTTGCGCTGCGGTGCTTCCCGCGGCTGCTCATAACCGCCACCACCGAGCTGCATGCTCAGTTGCC
This sequence comes from Pseudomonas sp. NPDC085632, assembly GCF_044541255.1. Taxonomy (NCBI): domain Bacteria; kingdom Pseudomonadati; phylum Pseudomonadota; class Gammaproteobacteria; order Pseudomonadales; family Pseudomonadaceae; genus Pseudomonas; species Pseudomonas sp. NPDC085632. The sequence goes on from NZ_JBITSX010000062.1 coordinate 13,187, forward strand.
CGGCTACGTCTTCACCCAAGGCCTTCGATACGTCACGCACCACCCGTGGGCGGTTCAGCGAGATCTTGATGTCGCGATGGTTCACCAGTTTGGTGTCTTGCGCTTCACCCATCGCCGTGAAGGCCGAGGTGATCTCGAAGGTCTTGGTGTTGATCAGGCTGAAGTCCGCCACCAATGTCAGGCCCAGCACCGCCGAATAGCTGTCGGTATTCGCCAGCTCGTTGATGTCCTGGGTGAAATCGATGTCCGACACGGTGCCGAACAGCACGTAGTCGGCGCCCTTGAAGTTGCCGGCCTTGATGCGTTTGATCACGTCGTAGACGTCACCCTTGGACGACGCGGTGTACGGCGTGCCCTGCACCAGCTGGAACATGCCGGTACGCAGAATTTCACCCTTGATGTCGCCGGTGAATTTACGCAGCTCGGTCTGTTCGATGTAGCTGGTCGTTGCTTCAATCTCGTTGTAGCTCGAAGAGCCACTGGAGCTGTAGTAACCCTCGCGATGATTGCTCTGGGCTGAAACGATGTGGATGTATTGCTCCACACGTTCCTGATACGCCAGGTCCGTCACCGCGACTTTCGGGGCCGCTTGCGCGCTGAACGCGCAAGCCAGGGCCATCATGCCAATCCATGCGCGCATCAATTAACGCTCCGTGGTTTTGCGGATCTCTTTTTCGTCCATCCACTCGGCCAGACCGCTTTCAACGTCGATCAGTTGCAGGCTGAATTTGTAGAAGACGTCCTTGTAGTCGCTGCTGCGCTTGACGATCGAGCTGATCGAGCCTTCGATGCGGTACTTGGCGGCAACCATGTTGCCAGTCTTGGCCACGGTGCTCTTCTTGTACAGGCCGCTCTGGTTTTGCAGCTTGAGCTGGTCAACCTGGCTCTGCATCGCATTGTTGTCGCTGGCGAAGCGGGCTACGCCAGTCTTCATCAGCTGAGTCTTGATGCTGGTGGTGATTTCGCGGGTGTCGATGTACTCGCTGGTCTTGTTCTTCACGTCGTAGACCTGAACCACCGGACGGCCCTGCAGAATGCCGGACTGGGCCAGCGAGCGGGTCATCGACTCGGCGATCATTTGCAGGTCGGTCGAACCGAATTCGTTGGTTACGGTTTCAACCGCTTTGGTGTCGCCGTAGCTGATGTTCTTGCTGCCCAAGGTCGGCGAAGTGTTGGCGCAACCGGAGGCCAGCAGGGCGATAACGGCGATGCAGGAAAAGCGTACAAACATGGGAATGCTCTCTAAAACAGGAATAGGGTGACAGGCTTACGGCGTCTTGATTTCCAGACGGAAGTCCACGGCTTTCGGGGTCGGGGCAATCCCCTGAATGAAGCTGGTCTGGGCGCCGTACATCATTTGGCTTTTCCACACTTCTTCTTCGGCGATCGGGAAACCTTCCGCGCCGAGCCAGGCGAAGCGGTAGTAGAAAATCTTGTTGCTGTTGAGGGTGTTGCTCAACTGCACATTGACCGTCATGAAGCCGTTTTCGCGGGCGACGCGCATGGCGCCGACGACGATGTGTTTCTGCGGACCCATGGCCACGACTTTGCTCGCGGCGCTGCCCGGCTCTGGCGGTGGCGGGGTGGCGCAGCCGCTCGCCAGCAGGGCGAGGGCGGCGACGGCGATGAGTTTGAAGCGCATGCAAAGACTCCGTTCTTAAGGTTGTTTGAGGCTGGCGACGTTGGTCGCAGCGGCACTCGGGATGACGTGTGCGGCGAGGCCACCGGCGAACACCTGGTTGCCTACGGCGCGCAGGGTGATCACTTGATAACGCTGATCGACAGTCACCTTGACCACCGAACCGCCTACAGCGCTCGGCAGGGTAACCTGATGCTCACCCTTTTTCAGGCGCAGACGCACCACTTGGGTGTTGTCCGGCAGGGTACGCCACGTACGGGTATCGGCACCTTCGAGCACAGCTGAAGAGATACCGACGGCCAGACCGGCCAGCGGGTTGGTTTCGTTGATCTTCTTCTGGGCCACGCCTTTGGTGATCGCCCGCACGGTGGTGCGCAGGATGATCCCCGGCATGTCGTCACGCAGGGCGCGGCGGGACATGGCGGTGGTGCTGTTGAGCGCGGTCAGATCGACTTGCTGACCATCGACACCGATCTGTGCGAACGGCGCAGTGGAAGTGTCCGGTTTGATGATCGGGAACGACAGCGGCGTGATCACTACGTTGTTGGAGATCGGCAATGGCAAGGGTACGCGGATCGAATCGCGGGCCGGCGCCAGACCGCTTTGCACCACGATCAGGATGTCGCTGTCGTCGGACTTGCCCGGCTTGTCGAGGTTGACCAGTGCCTGCTCCAGCAGCGGCGTGTTCGGGCGCAGTTCAGCAGCCTTGCGGTAGCCCGGTGCAGCCAGGCCTTTCTCGCCCAGGGCTTCATAGACGAAACCGGACAGGTAATGGCTGAACGCACTCTGGTAGCTGTTTTTCAGGCCAACCACTTCCGGCGCGTCGAGACTGGCGACCGGGTAGCCTTGCAGATCCTTGTACTGAGTCTTGATGCCTTCTTTCTCGGCTTCTTCCTCGCTCTTGAGGTATTCCTTGTCACGCAGGTCAGCGATCACCGCTTCACGTTCGTGTGTCTTCTTGATCGCGGTACGTGCGCCGTCAAAGTCATTGACCGCCAGCAGGTTCAGTGCCATCTGCGTGGTCAGCATGACTTTTTCGTAGTCGTAGCCTTCGTAGCGACGCACCTTGTCGTTGACGATGAAGCTGCCGAACTGGGCCAGGTACTTACCGGTATCGAGCTTGACCGAATCTTCCCACTGACCCACTACTACATCGGCGCTGGTCCAGGCATTCTGGCTGCCAGAGAGGTCGCCCTTGGCGCGCAGCAATTCACCCTTCTCGAAGTAATAGAGCAAGTCTTTGTCTGGACCGGTGTTGTTCTTTTCCAGCAGGGTCAGCGCGGCGTCGACGTTGCCGGAGGCCAGTTGCTGGTTGGTCTGGGCCAGTTCGGAGTCGTAATTGCGAAACGCCGAACAGCCGGACAGCAGAGTGACGGCGCTGAGCGCGATCAGAGTGGGGGCGCGGAATGCCATGGGGGTACTTCTTCCCTGGAGTAAATACAGCCGCGAATGCTGGTCGGGCTGGTGTGACCCATCGACAGTGGCGTTGGCCTCCTGCCAATTCCTCATAACCAGAGGAGCTTTAATGCCCGATCGCAATAACGAGGGCGCGGCATTATAAGCGTGAGGTGATGGCTATGTAATAGCTTTTTAATTGCACTGGTTAGTTAGGTGCCATTACTTATTTCAGGTTCGATACGACGCTGCTTGCAGGTGCTCCGCTGGACTGGAATGCGCTGCCGTTGGCAAACACCCGATTACCCAAGGCGCGCAGGCCGATAACCTGGCGGTTTTGGTCGATGCGGATTTTCAATGGCGCAGCGCCGGGAGCGTTGGGCAGGCTGATCAGGTGTTCACCTTTTTTCAGGCGCAGACGCACGACTTGGGTGAGGTTGGGCAAGGTGCGCCAGGTGCGTGTGTCGGCCTGCTCGAAACCGTCCCAATGGGTGACGTAGGACGCTTTGCTCGGATCGCGCCGATTGTCTGTGGCCTGAACATCGGCTGCCAGAAACGCCCGATAGGTCGTACGCTGGATAATGCCCGGCATGTCGTCACGCAGCGTGCGCAAGGACATGTCGGTGATGCTGTTGACCGCGATCAGCTTTTTTTGACGGCCGTCGATGCTAACTTGACTGAACGAAGGTGTGGAGGTGTCCGGCACCATAACGGGAAACGACACATTGGCGACGATGACTTGCCCGTCTGCCAACTTCACCGGGTAGGGCACGCGCACGGAACTGCGGGCCGGTGCCAGACCGCTTTGCACGATGATCAGCACGTCGCTTTCGTCTGCCTTCAGTCCAGGGTTGTCGAGGTCGCGCAATGCCTGCTGGAAAAACGCCATGTCCGGGCGCAGTTCGATCGCCTGACGATAGCCGGGCGCTGCCAGATCTTTCTCGCCGAGCGCTTCGTAGGTAAAACCGGCGAGATAGTGACTGAACGCGCTCTGATAGCCGTTCTTCAAGGCGATGACGGCGGGTGATTCCAGCATGACCACTGGGTAGCCTTGCAGATCCTTGTAATGGACGCGGGCGCCGTTGGCCTTGGCCGCTTCTTCGACACGCTCGTATTCCAGTTCCCGCTGCCGGGCGATCAGTGTTTCACGCTCGTGGGTTTTCTTGATGTCGGCGCGGGCACCGTCAAAGTCATTCATAGCCAGTTGGTTGAGGGCCATTTGCGTGGTCAGCATGACTTTTTCGTAGTCGTAGCCATCGTAGCGGCGCAGCTTGTCATTGATGATGCTGCCCCACTGACTACCCATGGCGGCGAGCAATTTGTCGCCAGTGGTTTCAATGGTGTCCTGGCGCTGTATGACCATTTGCTCGGCGCTGCGCCAGGCAATCTGGCTCTGCGGGAACTCGCCGCCAGCGCTCAGCACCGCACCCTTCTCGAAGTAATAGAGCAAATCCTTTTCTTCGCCCGGGTTGTGTGCCTCGATCAAGGCCAGTGAACCGCCGATATTGCCGACCTTGAGCTGTTGCGTGGTCTGTTCCAGCTCCAGGTCGTAATCGCGATACGCGGCACAACCGCTGAGTTGCACAAGAGCGGCGATCAGCAGGGACGGCAGCAAGCAGTGGCGCATGAGCGAATTCTTCCTTGAACGGCAGGAGCTGGGAGGAGGCGCATTATAGGGGCGGTTCGCAGATGTCGGGGCACCATGGATTGCGCTAGGCTTGCTCGCTTACCGATCAATCGTACGTCGAGTCTTCAATGAATCAACTGCTGGCCATGCGTGCGTTCCGTTGCATCGTCGAGTGCCGTGGCTTCAGTTCTGCCGCCGAGCGGCTCGATACCACGCACTCGACCATCTCCCGGCAGCTGCAACAACTGGAGGCTGAACTCGGCACGCGTCTGATCAATCGCAACACCCGGCGTTTCAGCCTGACCACGGCGGGGCAGCAGTATTACGTCGCCTGCGTGGATATTCTTGATCGTCTCGATCAGGCCGCTGTGGCGGTCGGTCAGGCCCATGAGAAACCCAGTGGTGTCTTGCGCATCAGTGCCCCCGTGGTCATCGGCACGCTGGAACTGGCGAAGTGGCTGCCAAGGTTTCAACAGCGTTATCCCGAAATTGAAGTCGATCTGTCCTGTGATGACCGTTTTGTCGATCTGATCGCCGAAGGCTTCGACGTCGCGTTGCGCATCTGCGGGCCGCTTGAAGATTCGTCTTTGGTGGCGCGCTTGCTCACGGTTTCGCCGATGCTGCTGGTCGCATCACCCGCCTATATCGCACGTCACGGCTTGGTACGGCAGGTGCGGGAACTGGCCGAGCATCCGTTGCTGGCGTTTGCCAGTGCCAGTGACTGGAGGCTGACCGATGCGCGCGGAGTGGCCACGCAGATCCGTGCGAATGGGCGCTTCAAGGCCGATTCGATCAGCTCGCTGCACGCCGCCGCATTAGCCGGCGTGGGCATTGCCGCGTTCACTCGTGCGACGGTGCAGGATGATTTGTCGAGTGGGCGGCTAGTGCAGATGCTGCCCAATTGCACCCTCGGTCAGCGGCACTATTACGCGCTGTATCCCCACGCTCGGCACGTGGCGCTCAAGGTCAAAGTTTTTGTTGAATTCATGGCTGAACACTACCGAAGTGTCGACACACCCTTGCGCTGATTGCCGACAAAGCTTGAGGGATTGGCCGCCGGAGTGAACAATATGTAACTCCGTATTTCCCCTTGAGACTCCTTCATGATTGCCTCGTCCCGATTTCTGGCCTGGCTGGTGTTCCCGTTGTTTGCCCTGAGCAGCTTCAATCTGCTGGCCGATACCGTGGAAAGCGCACCGCAAGCGCTGCACCTGCTCGATTACATCAGCGCCGACTACCCGCCGACGGTAGCGGCGGGCAAGGTTGTCGATGATTCCGAATACCGCGAGCAACTGGAGTTCACGCAGGCGCTGCAAGGCTTGATCGCCAGCATGCCGGCCAAGCCTGAAAAGGCTGCGCTGGAGCAAGGTGTTGACGCCCTGTACGCGGCGATCACCACGAAACAGGACGGCGCTGAAGTGGCCCGTCAGGCGCGGCAACTGGGCGCGCAGCTGGCGGTGGCGTATGAGGTCAGCCAGGCACCGATCATTACTCCCGATCCCTCTCGGGGTGCGCCGCTCTATGCGCAGAATTGCTCGGTGTGCCACGGCGACAGCGGCGCCGGTGACGGCCCGGCGGGCCTCGGCATGACCCCGGCACCGGCCAATCTGCGTGATGCGGCGCGGTTGGATCACCTGAGCTTGTACGCGATCTACAACACCCTCGGCCAGGGCGTCGAAGGCACCGACATGCCGGCGTTTGCCGATCAGCTTGATGATCGCCAGCGTTGGGATCTGGCGACTTACATCGCCGGCTTCAGCGCCAATCCGGCGGCGGCCAAAGCCGAGAAGACTTACAACATCGCCGATCTGGCGCGCCAGACCCCGGCTGAGGTACAGGCCGCCGATGGCCCGCAAGCCGCAGCGACGTTCCGTGCACAACGTGCGCAGCCGCCGCAGGTCAAGCGTGGCCCGGCGCAGTTGCTCGACTACACCGCCGCAACGCTGGACAAGAGCCTTGCCGCGTATCGCGCCGGCGAACACGATCAGGCCTACGACCTGTCGGTCGCGGCGTATCTGGAAGGCTTCGAACTGGTCGAAAGCTCGCTGGATAACGTCGACGCCAACGTGCGCAAGGACACCGAAAAATCCCTGATGGCTTATCGGCAATCGTTGCAGGACGGCTTGCCGGTCGAGCAGGCCGAGCAGCGTCTGGACGCGGCCAAGGCCAAGTTGAAGGAATCTGCCGGGTTGCTCGGCAGTGACGGTTTGAGCTGGTCGCTGAGCTACATTTCCGGCCTGCTGATTCTGTTGCGTGAAGGTCTGGAAGCGATTCTGGTGCTGGCGGCGATTCTTGCCTTTCTGCGCAACACCGGCCAGCAGTCAGCGGTGCGCAGTGTCAACGTCGGTTGGGGCCTGGCGCTGCTGGCCGGTCTCGGCACCTGGGCGCTGGCGGCGTATGTCATCGACGTCAGCGGCTCGCAGCGTGAACTGCTCGAAGGCGCGACGGCGCTGTTTGCCAGCGTCATGGTCTTGTGGCTGGGCGTGTGGATGCATGACCGTCGCCACGCAGCGGCCTGGCAGGATTACATCAAGAGCAGCCTGGTCGGTGGTGGCGGGCGTTTCGGCTTCGCGATTCTGGCGTTCTTCTCGGTGTACCGCGAGTTGTTCGAAGTGATCCTGTTCTATGAAACCCTGTGGTTGCAGGCCGGCCCGGCCGGGCATGACGCGGTGCTCGCCGGCGGTGCGACCGCACTGGTGCTGTTGGTGGGTCTGGCGTGGGTGATCCTGCGCGGTTCGGCGAAACTGCCGCTGACGCTGTTCTTCAGCATCAACGCGGCGCTGTTATGCGCGTTGTCGGTGGTGTTTGCCGGACATGGCGTGAAGGCGTTGCAGGAAGCCGGGATCTTTGGCACTCGGCCGGTGGCGTTCTTTGAATTCGATTGGCTGGGGATCCATGCCGACGCGTATTCGTTGACGGCGCAGGCGCTGGCGATTCTGGCGATTGTGGTGTTGTATGGGCGTAGTTGGGTGGCGGAGAAGCGGCGGGTTTCGGCTGCTTGATTGAGTGCTCCCTTAAAAGATCGCAGCCTTCGGCAGCTCCTACAGGGGCGTAGCATGTCGCAATATTGCGGCGCGACGCGCACTCTGTAGGCGTTGCCGAAGCTGCGATCTTTGCTTTTAGAGGTAAAGAAAATGCGTGTATGGATCGATGCCGACGCCTGCCCACGGGCGGCGAAGGATCTGGTGGTGAAGTTCGCCCTCAAGCGTCAGTTCGAAGTGGTGCTGGTGGCCGGGCAGCCGCAGATCAAGCCGGGGCTGGCGATCGTCAAACTGATCGTGGTGCCGAGTGGCCCGGATGCGGCGGACGATTATCTGGTCGAGCACGCGGTGCCCGGGGAGCTGGTGATTTGCAGCGATATCCCGTTGGCTGATCGTTTGGTGAAGAAGGGCGTGGCGGCGCTGGATCCGCGTGGCAAGGAGTTCGACGCGCAGAACATGGGTGAGCGCTTGGCAACGCGCAACCTGTTCACCGATCTGCGAGAGCAGGGCCAGATGAGTGGCGGACCGGCGCCGTTCGGCGATCGCGAGAAGCAAGCGTTCGCCAATGCGCTGGACCGGATCCTCACGCGCCTGACCCGCAAACCCTGAGCCTTATGACGATCGTTCCCACGCTCCGCGTGGGAATGCATCTCGGGACGCTCTGCGTTCCGGTCTTACCGCACATGTAACGCCAAAGTGAGCAGGCGCGGAGCGCCAATGGCGGCATCCCCACGCAGAGCGTGGGAACGATCATACGGGGGGATCAGGCGTCGTTTTCGTGGGTCAGTTCGAGGACGCGGTCGACCAGTTTGTTGATCCCTGAAGCCGCTTCACTGATGTTCTGCGCCAGCATGTAAGCCGGGGTCGTCACCAGTTTGCGCGCCTTGTCTTCGATGATGTCGGTCACCGCACAGTCTTCGTGGGTCGCGCCCATCTTGTTCATCGCCGTGGCCGTGTCGGCGTCGTTGCCTATGGTGCAGGTCACGCCCGGGCCGTAGATCTTCGCTGCGAGTGCCGGCGAGATGCACATCAGGCCGACCGGTTTGCCCGCCTCGGCAAATGCCTCGGCCAGCGCCAGCACTTCAGGCTGCACGCTGCAGCCCGCACCTTCGACTGCAAAGTTCGAGAGGTTCTTCGCCGCTCCGAAACCACCCGGCACGATCAACGCATCGAAGTCGTCGACATTGGCCTCGCGGATGTCCTTGATGTTGCCTCGGGCAATGCGCGCCGATTCCACCAGGACGTTGCGCGATTCGGGCATTTCTTCGCCGGTCAGATGATTGATTACGTGCAATTGCGCGATGTTCGGGGCAAAGCACTGCACCTGGGCGCCGCGTTGGTCGAGGCGCAGCAGGGTGATCACGCTTTCATGGATTTCGGCGCCGTCGTATACGCCACTGCCGGACAGGATCACTGCAACTTTTTTGCTCATGGGTTTCTCTCCAGATTCATGGCGCTAAATGTCCACTAAATTGTCGCGCGTTGCCATAGGCTCAAGTGGTGGCTGCACCTGCATGGAACGCTTTCTACATGGATCGCAACAACGGCGGGGTGTTCATTATTTGGGGTTGCCTGCTGCGTAACGAACGGGAGATTTTTGGCGTGAGAACGCCGCTGGCGAACTTGAATGCGCCAGAGCAGCGAGGATAACAGTGACATCTCTGGCTGAACGGGTCGGCCAGCCCGCTCATTGCCGGCGGGCTGTAGCAAGTCGCCAGCGAGTTACTCGGCTGGCGTCTTCGGTTCGGCAGGCTTGGACGCTTCGGCTTGATTCAGCAGTGCAGCTTTCGCGGCTTGCTCGTCGGCGTAAACCTGCCTGGCCAGCCGCGCATTCTTGAAGCGGCGGCGCAGCCACAGGCCAACGCCAAGAATCAGCAGCGCTCCCAGTACCCACAGCTCGTATTTCTTGATGCTGCCGAGCATGCCTTCCAGCACCGCGCCGAAGTGGTAAGCGGCGGCGGCCAGCGCGGTCGCCCAGATCGCCGCACCGATGCCGTTGAGCAGCAGATAACGTCCCGGCGGATAGCCCGACAGACCGATCGCGACCGGCATCACCGTGCGCAGACCGTAAACGAAACGAAAACTCAGCACCCAGATGTCCGGATGCTTGCGAATGTGCTCCAGCGCGCGGTCGCCCATCATCTGCCAGCGCGGTTTGCGTGCGAGTAATTTGCGCCCGTGCTTGCGTCCCAGGAAGTACCACAGCTGATCGCCGGCATAGCTGCCGCAGAACGCCACGACCACCACCAGGTTAATGTCCATGTATCCACGGAACGCGAGGAAGCCCGCGAGCACCAGAATGGTTTCGCCTTCGAAGAACGTGCCGAGGAACAAGGCAAAGTAGCCAAAGTCATGCAGAAATTGTTGGAGCATTGTCTGGGTGCTGGCGAAATGAACGCGCAGCCTAACCCTTCGGACACATTCATGAAAGTGTCCAAATGTGTCTCGACGTGAACAATTTCTACACTGAGAATGGAATGCGGCTACCTGTCACAGGTCTCACACAACTGTCATCTGTTCGTCATAATGGCCGTCTATAACTGTCACGCTCGCCCGTTTGCGCGGGCTCAGGAGTCCGCCGTGAGCTTTACCCCAGCCAATCGTCTGTTCCCAGCCACGCGCCTGCGCCGCAATCGCCGTGATGATTTTTCGCGTCGGCTGGTGCGGGAAAATGTGCTGACGGTCGATGACTTGATCCTGCCGGTGTTCGTGCTTGACGGTGAAAACCGCCGCGAAGCCGTGGCCTCGATGCCCGGGGTAGAGCGGCTGACTATCGATTTATTGCTCGAAGAAGCGGCGAAATGGGTTGAGCTGGGGATTCCCGCGCTGGCGCTGTTCCCGGTCACTCCATCCGAACTGAAATCCCTCGACGCCGCTGAAGCCTGGAACCCCGAAGGCATCGCTCAGCGCGCCACCCGTGCCCTGCGTGAGCGTTTCCCGGAACTGGGGGTGATCACCGACGTCGCGCTTGATCCGTTCACCACCCACGGCCAGGACGGCATCCTCGACGAAGCAGGCTACGTGCAGAACGACATTACTGTCGACGCACTGGTGCGCCAGGCCCTGTCCCATGCTGAAGCCGGCGCTCAGGTCGTCGCGCCGTCGGACATGATGGACGGTCGCATTCAGGCGATCCGCGAAGCGCTGGAAATCGCCGGCCACGTCAATGTGCGGATCATGGCTTATTCGGCCAAGTACGCCAGCGCCTATTACGGCCCGTTCCGCGATGCGGTCGGTTCGGCGTCGAACCTCGGCAAGGCCAACAAAGCCTCTTATCAGATGGACCCGGCCAACAGCGACGAAGCGCTGCACGAAGTCGGTGCGGACTTGTCTGAAGGCGCGGACATGGTCATGGTCAAGCCGGGCATGCCGTACCTCGACATTCTTTTCCGGGTAAAAGATGCCTTCAAAGTGCCGACCTTCGTCTACCAGGTTAGCGGCGAATACGCCATGCACATGGCGGCGATCCAGAATGGCTGGTTGAGCGAGGCGGTGATTCTCGAATCACTGACCGCCTTTAAACGTGCCGGCGCTGATGGCATCCTGACTTACTTTGCTGTCCGCGCCGCTCAATTGTTACGAGAGCAGAAATAGCCCTCCCAGGAACATTCAATGAATACCGAAGGACTCACGGAAGTTGCAGTAAAAGAAGCTCAACCGGTGGTCGAGCAGATCACCGAGACCCCGCCGGAACTGGAGCCTGCGCCACCCGCGCCGGTGGCCGAACCTGCGGCGGCGGTGCCGGCGATCGCCATTCCTGGTCTGGATGACAGCAGCCTGTACATCCACCGCGAGCTCTCGCAACTGCAATTCAACATCCGCGTGCTGGAACAGGCGCTGGACGAGTCCTATCCGTTGCTGGAACGCTTGAAGTTCCTGCTGATCTTCTCCAGCAACCTCGACGAATTCTTCGAAATCCGTGTCGCCGGCCTGAAGAAACAAATCACCTTCGCCCGTGAGCAGGCCGGTGCCGATGGCTTGCAGCCGCATCAGGCGCTGGCACGCATCAGCGAACTGGTTCACGGTCACGTCGATCGTCAGTACGCGATCCTCAACGACATCCTGTTGCCGGAACTGGAAAAGCATCAGGTGCGCTTCATCCGTCGCCGCAACTGGACGACCAAACTGAAGACTTGGGTTCGTCGCTATTTCCGTGACGAGATCGCGCCGATCATCACCCCGATCGGCCTCGACCCGACGCACCCGTTCCCGTTGCTGGTGAACAAGAGCTTGAACTTCATCGTCGAGCTCGAAGGTATCGATGCCTTCGGGCGCGACTCCGGTCTGGCGATCATCCCGGCGCCGCGTCTGCTGCCACGGATCATCAAGGTGCCGGAAGAAGTCGGCGGTCCCGGCGACAACTATGTGTTCCTGTCGTCGATGATCCACGCCCACGCCGATGACCTGTTCCAGGGCATGAAGGTTAAAGGCTGCTACCAGTTCCGTCTGACTCGAAACGCCGACCTGGCGCTCGACTCCGAAGACGTCGAAGACCTGGCCCGCGCCCTGCGTGGCGAGTTGTTCTCGCGTCGTTACGGCGATGCGGTGCGTCTGGAAGTCGCTGACACCTGCCCGAAACACCTCTCGGACTACCTGCTCAAGCAGTTCAACCTGAGCGAAAGCGAGCTGTATCAAGTCAACGGCCCGGTCAACCTGACCCGTCTGTTCAGCATCACCGGTCTGGACAGCCATCCGGAGCTGCAATACACGCCGTTCACTCCGCAGATCCCGAAACTGCTGCAGAACAGCGAGAACATTTTCAGCGTGGTCAGCAAGCAGGACATTCTGCTGCTGCACCCGTTCGAGTCGTTTACCCCGGTGGTCGACCTGCTGCGTCAGGCGGCGAAAGACCCGCACGTCCTCGCTGTGCGCCAGACCCTGTACCGCTCCGGCGCCAACTCCGAGATCGTCGATGCGCTGGTGGATGCCGCGCGTAACGGCAAGGAAGTCACGGCGGTCATCGAGCTGCGCGCACGGTTCGACGAAGAATCCAACCTGCAACTGGCCAGCCGTCTGCAAGCGGCCGGTGCGGTGGTGATCTACGGCGTGGTCGGCTTCAAGACCCACGCCAAGATGATGTTGATCCTGCGTCGCGAGGCCGGCGAAATCGTCCGCTACGCGCACCTCGGCACCGGTAACTACCACGCCGGCAACGCCAAGCTGTACACCGACTACAGCCTGCTGACTTCCGACGACGCCTTGTGCGAAGACGTCGGCAAACTGTTCAGCCAGTTGATCGGCATGGGTAAAACCCTGCGCATGAAGAAGTTGCTGCATGCGCCGTTCACCCTGAAGAAGGGCATGCTCGACATGATCACCCGCGAGACGCAATTTGCGCTCGACGGCAAACCGGCGCACATCATCGCCAAGTTCAACTCGCTGACCGATCCGAAGATCATTCGCGCTCTGTACAAGGCCAGCCAGTCCGGCGTGCGCATCGATCTGGTGGTGCGCGGCATGTGCTGCCTGCGTCCGGGCATCGCCGGGGTTTCGCACAACATCCACGTGCGCTCGATCATCGGCCGCTTCCTTGAGCACACGCGGGTGTTCTACTTCCTCAACGGCGGCGAAGAGCAGATGTTCCTCTCCAGTGCCGACTGGATGGAGCGCAACCTCGACAAGCGCGTCGAGACTTGCTTCCCGGTCGAAGGCAAGAAGCTGCTGACCCGCGTGAAGAAAGAGCTGGAGCTGTACCTGACTGATAACACTCATAGCTGGAGCTTGCAGTCGGATGGCCGTTACATCCGCAACACGCCTACCGGCAACCAGAACCCGCGCAGTGCGCAGGCGACGTTGCTGGAGCGGTTGGGTAGCCCGATCTTGCCGGTGAGCAGCTGAGGCCTTGAAGGTCAAAAGCCCCTCATCGGAACGCCGCCCGCCTAACCCTCTCCCGGAGGGAGAGGGACTGACCGGGTTGGATGTGCGAGTTACGCCGACCTGAACTACCGAGTCGAACTCAGGTTTTGAACAGCATGCGGTCGGCTCCCTTTCCCCCTCGCCCCCTTGGGGGAGAGGGCTGGGGTGAGGGGGATCGATCCAAAGCGCACCACCAAATCCAGCCGTACAGCCAATAAAAAAGGCGATCCAGAAGGATCGCCTTTTTTTGCACCTGAGATTTAACTCAGTGAACCGTGAGCACAATCCCCACCCGCGTCAGCCAATCCGCCTCAAGCCCGAAATCTGCCTGAGTCAGTTGATTCTCATCCAGCCAGTTCTCCGGGAACTCCACATCCAGGGTGTTGCCCTTCGCGTGCAATACCACCTGCGGCATCGTTTGCGTGCCACGAATGTGGTGGAACAGGATCGCAAAGCGCAGCAGCACGCACAGGCGAATCAGCTTGTCGCCGTCGTCACCGAAATCGGCAAACTTGTCCTTGGGAATGTTGCGGCGGTGGCCACGCACCAATAGTGCAAGCATCTGTTGGTCTTCGCGGGAGAACCCGGCGAGGTCCGAGTGCTCGATCAGGTAAGCGCCGTGCTTATGGTAATGATAGTGCGCGATATCGAGGCCGACTTCGTGCACTTTCGCTGCCCAGCCTAGGAGTTCGCGCCAGATACCGTCATCCAGCTCCCAGTCCGCCGCGACCTGATCGAACGCATGCAAGGCTTTTCGCTCAACTCGCGCAGCTTGCTCCAGGTCGACGTGGTAACGCTCCATCAGCGAGGTCAGGGTGCGTTCGCGCACGTCTTCGTGATGATGGCGGCCGAGCAGGTCGTAGAGCACGCCTTCACGCAGCGCACCGTCGCAGTGATCCATGCGTTGCAGTTCGAGGGCGTCGAAAATCGCTTCGAGAATCGCCAGACCCGCCGGGAAGATTGTCCGGCGATCAGGCTTGATGCCTTCGAAGTCGATCTTGTCGACGTCGCCGAGCTTGAACAGGCGACGCTTGAGCCAGGCCAGCCCTTCGGCATTGACCTCGCCAGTGCCGTGGCCGCCGGCCTTCAGCGCCAGACCGATGGCGCGGATGGTGCCCGAGGAGCCGATGGCTTCATCCCAGGTCAGACGATGCAGGGCGTGCTCGATGCTCATGATCTCCAGCCGCGCCGCCGTGTACGCCTGGGCGTAGCGGGCCGGGGTGATCTTGCCGTCCTTGAAGTAGCGCTGGGTGAAGCTGACGCAGCCCATTTGCAGGCTTTCGCGCAGCAGTGGTTCGAAACGCTGGCCAATGATGAACTCGGTACTGCCGCCGCCGATGTCGGCCACCAGGCGTTTGCCCGGGGTGTCGGCGAGGGTGTGCGACACGCCCAGATAAATCAGCCGTGCTTCCTCACGGCCGGAAATGACTTCCACCGGATGGCCGAGGATTTCTTCGGCGCGGTGGATGAACTCAATGCGGTTGCGCGCTTCTCGCAGGGCGTTGGTGCCGACGATGCGCACGGCGCCCAGCGGCATACCGTTGATCAGTTGGGCAAAACGCTTGAGGCAATCGAGGCCGCGCTGCATCGATTCTTCGTTGAGCTTGCGCTCATCGTCGATGCCGGCCGCCAGCTGAACCTTCTCGCCGAGGCGCTCGAGAATGCGGATTTCGCCGTTCTGGGCCTTGGCCACGACCATGTGAAAGCTGTTGGAGCCCAGGTCGATTGCGGCGATCAGGGACAGATTCTTGGCTTGGGATTGCGGCATGGTCAGGGGGTCTCGGTCGATAACCTCGACATCGTGCCACGATCAAACGCTGGCGCCAACGCGCATGGTTCAAACCGTTGATTCAGCGCAGAAAGTCTGAAGATCGCGGCGCGGCCATTCGCGAGCAAGCTCGCTCCCACAGGTTTTGCAGCGAACTCACCATAGTGGTCCAACAGAGATCCCTGTGGGAGCGAGCCTGCTCGCGAAGAGGTCATCACTGCCTCAGAAGATCTTTCAGGCTATCGCTTCCACCGTGCCAATAAAGTTCGCCAGTTCCGCCGTCTGCGGATTGGCAAACAACACCTTCGGATCCCCCACCTCATGCACCTTGCCATGGTGCATGAACACCAGTTTGTCCCCGACCTCGCGGGCAAAGCGCATTTCATGGGTGACCATGATCAATGTCATGCCTTCCTTGGCCAGTTGCCGCACCACGCTGAGCACTTCGTTGACCAGTTCCGGGTCGAGCGCCGAGGTGATTTCGTCGCAGAGCAAAACCTTCGGCGACATCGCCAGCGCCCGGGCAATCGCCACGCGCTGCTGCTGACCACCGGACAACCGATCCGGGAACGCATCGAACTTTTCCCCAAGACCCACGCGTTCGAGCATCTCCCGCGCCAGTTCCGCCGCTTTGGCTTTCGGCACCTTCTGCACCACTTGCGGCGCGAGCATGACGTTTTCGCCCACGGTCAGGTGCGGGAACAGGTTGAACTGCTGAAAGACCATGCCGACCTTCTGCCGCAGGCTGCGCAGATCGGCGCGGGCAGCGTCGAGGTATTCGCCATCGACCTCGATAACGCCGTCGTTGATCGACTCCAGGCCATTAAGCGTGCGCAGCAGGGTGGATTTGCCCGAGCCGCTGCGGCCGATGATCGCCACCACCTGGCCTTCCTCGACACTGAGGTCGATGCCTTTGAGCACGTGGTGATCGCCGTAGTATTTATGCAGGGCGGAAATTCTAAGCAGAGGCATGCAGTCTCCTTTCCAGGTAGCGCGCACTGAGGGACAAGGGGTAGCAGAGCAGGAAGTAGCCGAGGGCGACGAGGCCGTAGACCATGAACGGTTCAAACGTGGCGTTGGCGAGCATGCCGCCAGTCTTGGTCAGCTCTGTGAAGCCGATAATTGAGGTCACCGCGGTGCCCTTGACCACTTGCACCGAGAAGCCCACGGTCGGCGCCACGGCAATGCGCAGCGCTTGCGGCAGGATCACGTAGCGCAGCTGTTCCAGTGGGTTCAGCGCCAGACTCGCCGAGGCTTCCCATTGGCCATTGGAGATCGACTCGACACAGCCGCGCCAGATCTCTGCCAGATAGGCGCTGGTGAACAAGGTCAGGGCAATCGCCGCGGCCATCCACGGCGATATTTCGATCCCGGCCAAGGCCACGCCGAAGAACACCAGAAACAGCTGCATCAACAGTGGCGTGCCCTGGAACAACTCGATCCAGGTGCGGGCGATGCTGCTCGACACAGGGTTTTTCGAAATGCGCATGATCAGGATCAGCAGCCCGACGATCCCGCCACCGATAAACGCCACCAGCGACAACGCCAGCGTCCATTGCAGGCCGACGAGCAGGTTGCGCAGGATGTCCCAGAAGGTGAAATCGCTCATGCGCGGCTCCCGCTTCGACTGATATAGCGGCGACCGATCCAGTTCAGTAACTGGCGAATCAGCAGCGCCATGCACAGGTAGATCAGCGTGGTCAGCGCATAGGTTTCAAAAGCGCGGAAGTTGCGCGACTGAATGAAGTTGGCGGCGAAGCTCAGCTCTTCGGTGGCGATCTGCGAACACACCGCCGAGCCGAGCATGACAATGATGATCTGGCTGCTCAGCGCCGGCCAAACCTTGCCCAGCGCCGGCAGCAGCACCACATGGCGGAACGCTTCGAAACGCGTCATCGCCAGCGCCGCTGCGGCCTCCAGCTGCCCGCGCGGAATCGCCTGAATGCCGGCACGAATAATCTCGGTCGAATACGCGCCGAGGTTGATCACCATCGCCAGCACCGCTGCCTGCCACTCGGAAATCTGCACGCCCAGCGACGGCAGCCCGAAGAAGATAAAGAACAACTGCACCAGAAACGGCGTGTTGCGGATCAACTCGACGTAGACGCCGAATATCGCCGAGAACGGGCGGATGTTCCACGCCCGCACCAGTGCCCCGACAATCCCGACGCCGACCCCGAGCAGCGCACCGATGGCCGTCAGCTCAAGGGTGAACAGTGCGCCCCGCAGCAACAGGTCGGTGTTCTGCACCACCGGCATGAAATCGAACTGATAAGCCATGAAGTTCTCCCGCGCAGTCGATCAGAGATCGGCCGGCAGCGGCTCTTTCAGCCAGGTCTGCGAATTCTTTTCCAGGGCGCCGTCAGCCTTGGCGCTGGTCAGGATGTCGTTGACCTTGGCCAGCAGCGCCGCTTCGTTCTTGTTCACGCCGACGTAGACTGGCGAATCCTTGAGCTTCACTTTCAGCGCCGGCACGCGTTTCGGGTTCTTTTCACTGATCGCGACCATCACCACGTTGCCGCTGGCGATCAGGTCGACCTGGCCGGCGAGGTAGGCGGCGATGGTCGAGTTGTTGTCTTCGAAGCGCTTGATGGTCACGCCTTCAGGAGCGACTTTGCTCAGCTCGATGTCTTCGATGGCGCCACGGGTGACGCTGATGGTCTTGCCCTTGAGGTCGTCGAGGCTGGCGATGGCGGCGTCTGGCGGGCCGAACACGGCGAGGTAGAAGGGTGCGTAGGCGTGGGAGAAATCGATGACTTTTTCGCGCTCAGGGTTTTTGCCGAGGCTGGAAATCACCAGATCGACCTTGCCGGTGGTCAGAAACGGGATGCGGTTGGTGCTGTTGACCGGGGTCAGCTCGAGTTTGACCTTGAGCTGATCGGCCAGCAGTTTTGCTGTATCGATGTCCAGACCGCGAGGTTTCATGTCCGGGCCGACCGAGCCGAACGGCGGGAAGTCCTGTGGCACCGCGACTTTCAGCGTGCCGCGTTTGACCACGTCGTCGAGACCGTCGGCGTGAGCCGGGATCTGGCTGAGCAAAAGGCTGGAAAACAGAGCGGCGAGGAGGGCGCTGTAACGCTTGGTCATGAACAATCTCCGGATCGGCGAGAAGTGATTTCTGCGATCGGACAGAGCATGGGCCGTGCCAATACACGGCTTTCGTCGCGGCAGGCCGCGGTTTCAGCGGCTTTGTTCGGTCTTACTGGTCTGAACAGTCAGGTTGTTTTTCGCACTGCTTTCGCGCATCTGTCCTGCTCGTCGAACCCCGCTGGGGCACGACTTGCCGGACTCGGCGAATAGCTTTACAACTAGCCGCACATTGGCCTGGCGCGTCTGAAAAACCATGAATTCGATTTCCCGTGCGGTACCCGAAGTGGCGCTGCAAGCGATTCGCAAACTGATCACCGAGCAGGGTTTCGGCGCGGGTGATGCCTTGCCGTCGCAGCGCGATCTGGCGCTGCAATTGGGCGTGAGCCGGGCGTCGTTGCGCGAGGCGTTGTCATCGCTGAGTGCGTTGGGTGTGGTCAGTATTCAACCGGGTAAAGGCGTGTTCGTGCAGGCGCCAGTGGAGTTGTCGCGCGGCGATAGCGCGCCGGGGTGGTCATTTGCGGCGCAAGCGTCGCCGCTGGACATCTTTCAATTGCGCTATGCGCTCGAAGGGTTTGCAGCAGGGTTGGCGGCGGTGATGTTGAGCACATTCGATCTGGATGCGCTGGAAGACAACGTCGCGGCCATGCGCGAGCAATTGAAGGTCGGCGACTTTGAAGCGGCGGCGAAACTCGACTTCGAATTTCACCGACGAATCCTGTTGGCCAGCGGCAATCAGGCGATGCTGAGCATCCTCACCGCCAGCGCCGAGATGTTCCTGGAGAGTCAGAAACTACCGTTCATCCGCGCCGAACGTGCGATGGAAACCTGGCAGGAACACCGCAAGATCCTCCGGGCCCTCGCGCGCCGGGCGTCGGGTGCGGCGCAAAAAGCCATGCAGGAGCACGTGCGCAACGCCGCCCTGCGCACTGGAATTTCCTTCATCGCCCCCGCCACGGCGTGACTTGAGCTATACCCAAACTCATCGAGTGCCATAGCAAGACTCAATCAACTGCGGCTTCCTGAACAGGGGAAGGGCGGCTATGATGGGCCACGTTTTTTTGCTTACAACCTGGAGAATTCCATGAGCAGCGATCTTATCAAACACGTTAGCGACGCTAGCTTCGAAGCCGACGTACTCAAGGCCGAAGGCGCTGTCCTGGTCGATTACTGGGCTGAATGGTGCGGTCCTTGCAAAATGATCGCTCCGGTTCTGGACGAGATTGCCGAGACTTACAAAGGCAAGCTGACCGTTGCCAAACTGAACATCGACGAAAACCAGGAAACCCCGGCCAAGCACGGCGTGCGTGGTATCCCGACGCTGATGCTGTTCAAGAACGGCAACGTTGAAGCGACCAAGGTCGGCGCCCTGTCGAAGTCGCAGCTGGCGGCTTTCCTCGACGCCAACATCTAAGCGTAGCTGTAAAGTGCCTGAAAAAAAGCCCCGCAATTAGCGGGGCTTTTTGCGTATTCAGGGCTAGACGCTCCGACCATCCCCAACAGCGTGCTGCCCGGCGGCATGTACCAGTGGCGCACCGGCAACGACACCATCACCCGTGAGCGTTTCGGTATCGAGCACTC
>NZ_JBITSX010000063.1:0-33084 GCF_044541255.1 Pseudomonas sp. NPDC085632
AGACTTCGAATTCCGCCTGCGCGCCAAAGACATCGAACTCAAAAGCATGAACGACTTCGCCTCGGCTTACGGCAAGTTCGACTTCAACGCCGGCCACGGTGATGTGGTGATCGAGGCCAAAGCCAAAAAAGCCCAGGTCAACGGCTACATCAAACCGCTGCTGCGCGACGTCGAAGTGTTCAACTGGCAGCAGGACGTGGAAAACAAGAACAAGAGCATCTTCCGCTCGGTCTGGGAGGCATTGGTGGGCGGCACGGAAACCGTGCTGAAGAACCAGGCCAAAAACCAGTTCGCCACCAAGGTAGAACTCAGCGGCAACGTGCATCAGCAAAATATCAGCGCATTCGAAGCGTTTTTGCAGATTTTGCGTAATGGTTTCGTACAGGCGTTCAACGCTCGGTATGAGCGGCCGAAGCCTGATGCGGGTTAGGGTTCATTTCTGGAAAGCATCCAGATATAGAGTATCGGCGCCAATCTGAATATCCGGGGCAGGCCTTTCAACGGTCCAACCTTCATCGCCCAAGATGGCAGTCGTAAAGACTTGGGGATCAAGCAAGGGCTGCAACTGCTTATACGTTTGAATATCTCGACTCAAATCGAGTGTCAGCGCTCGGCCATCAACAAAGCAGAGTGCAAGCCGGCTATCAGATAGCGCAGTAACTGCCGCCAAGCGTGGTCGTTCCATGGATAGCATCAATTCGGCACCTCCGGGCACATGGGGACTGCTTCGCAGCCCAGCGGGAGCAAGCTCCCTCGCCACAGATCCAGTGGACATCCTGAAAGCTATCGCCAAATCAACGTGGCCTGAATACTGGCCAAGCGCCGAGACTGAGTCAACATGTGACGCCCCATTCAGAGACTGAATAAGCCGTCTGCGTTCACAGTCGACCGGGCCGCGCGTTATAGTCGGGCATCCGATTATTTCGCCCCCGCCCTGCCCGTCAGGTCCGCGTTACCGTTCGAGGATTAGCAGATGAAGTTCGAAGGCACCCAGGCCTACGTCGCCACCGATGACCTGAAGCTGGCGGTCAACGCCGCCATCACCCTGGAGCGGCCGCTGCTGGTCAAGGGCGAACCGGGCACCGGCAAGACCATGCTCGCCGAGCAACTGGCCGAATCGTTCGGCGCCAAGTTGATCACCTGGCACATCAAGTCCACCACCAAGGCTCATCAGGGCCTCTACGAGTACGATGCGGTCAGCCGTCTGCGCGACTCGCAACTGGGCAATGAGAAAGTCCACGATGTGCGCAACTACCTGAAGAAGGGCAAGCTCTGGGAGGCTTTCGAGTCCGAAGAGCGAGTCATTCTGTTGATCGATGAAATCGACAAGGCTGACATCGAATTCCCTAACGACTTGTTGCAAGAACTCGACAAGATGGAGTTCTACGTTTACGAGATCGACGAGACGATCAAAGCGAAGAAGCGCCCGATCATCATCATTACCTCCAACAACGAGAAAGAGCTGCCGGACGCCTTCCTGCGCCGCTGCTTCTTCCACTACATCGCCTTCCCCGACCGCACCACCCTGCAAAAAATCGTCGACGTGCACTACCCGGACATCAAGAAGGATCTGGTCAGCGAGGCCCTGGACGTGTTCTTCGACGTACGCAAGGTGCCTGGCCTGAAGAAGAAGCCGTCAACTTCGGAACTGGTCGACTGGCTGAAGCTGCTGATGGCCGACAACATCGGCGAAGCGGTGCTGCGCGAACGCGATCCGACCAAAGCCATTCCGCCGCTGGCCGGTGCGTTGGTGAAGAACGAACAGGACGTGCAACTGCTTGAGCGCCTGGCGTTCATGAGCCGTCGCGGCACCCGCTAAGAGGCTGATGCCATGCTGCTCAACCTGTTCAATGAAATGCGTGCAGCCAAGGTGCCGGTGTCGGTGCGTGAGCTGCTCGACCTGATCAACGCGCTGAAACAGCGCGTGACCTTCGCCGACATGGACGAGTTTTATTACTTGTCGCGGGCGATTCTGGTGAAGGACGAACGCCATTTCGACAAGTTCGACCGCGCGTTCGGCGCCTACTTCAATGGCCTCGAAAAGCTCGATGATCACTTGCAGGCGCTGATTCCCGAAGACTGGCTGCGCAAGGAGTTCGAGCGTTCGCTGAGCGACGAGGAGCGCGCACAGATCCAGTCCCTCGGCGGTCTCGACAAGTTGATCGAAGAGTTCAAGAAGCGTCTGGAGGAACAGAAGGAACGCCACGCTGGCGGCAACAAATGGATCGGCACCGGTGGCACCAGCCCATTTGGCTCCGGTGGTTTCAACCCGGAAGGTATTCGGGTCGGCGATGCCGGCAAGCGCCAGGGCAAAGCCGTGAAAGTCTGGGATCAGCGCGAGTACAAGAACCTCGACGATTCGGTGGAACTCGGCACGCGCAATATCAAAGTCGCCCTGCGCCGCTTGCGTAAATTCGCCCGTCAGGGCGCCGCGGAAGAACTCGATATCGACGGCACCATCGACCACACCGCCAAGGACGCCGGTCTGCTGAACATCCAGATGCGCCCCGAGCGCCGCAACACGGTGAAGCTGTTGCTGCTGTTCGACATCGGCGGTTCGATGGACGCCCATGTGAAGATCTGCGAAGAGTTGTTCTCGGCCTGCAAGACCGAGTTCAAGCATCTGGAGTACTTCTACTTCCACAATTTCGTTTACGAATCGGTGTGGAAAAACAACATGCGCCGCACGTCAGAGCGCACGTCGACCCAGGATCTGCTGCACAAGTACGGCGCGGACTACAAAGTGATCTTCATCGGTGACGCCGCCATGGCACCGTATGAAATCACCCAGGCCGGCGGCAGTGTCGAGCACTGGAACGAAGAGCCGGGTTACGTGTGGATGCAGCGCTTCATGGAGAAGTACAAGAAGCTCATCTGGATCAACCCGTATCCAAAAGATACCTGGGGCTATACCTCATCGACCAACATCGTGCGGGATCTGATCGAGGATCAGATGTATCCGTTGACGTTGCGCGGGCTTGAGGAAGGGATGCGGTTTTTGTCCAAATAAAAGCAAAAGATCGCAGCCTGCGGCAGCTCCTACAGTGAAATTCGCGTTTCTTTGTAGGAGCTGCCGAAGGCTGCGATCTTTTGATCTTCAGCCAAATCTCTGCAGATACTCGATGTGCTCACGGTGCGCGACGTCCTGCACCACCGGCCGGAACCGCACCTTTGCCCCCGGCAAACACTGCGCTAACCGCGCCAGCGCCAGCGGCGTCAACGCCCCCAGTCGCGGATACCCGCCAATTGTCTGCCGATCATTGAGCAACACGATCGGCTGGCCGTCCGGCGGCACTTGTACCGCGCCCAACGGAATGCCCTCGGAAATCATCGGCAGGCCCTGATATTCCAACGCCTTGCCCAGCAAACGAATGCCCATGCGATCAGCGCGACTGTCCAGCGCCCAAGCCGTGTTGAACACATCAAACAGACTCTGCCCGCTGAACTGGCCGATCTGTGCGCCGAGCACAAGATCCAGCGGCGCATTCGATTGCAAATTCGACCGTAACGCCAACGGCACTTCTCGAAGTGGCACCGACTCACCGCGATAACTCAGCGCCGCCCCTTTGGCCAGCGGCAAGCCCAGGCCATCCAGACCACCGAGTTCTTCACGTACAACCGTGGCGCTACTGCCCAACACCTGCGGCGCATCGAAACCACCGGGCGCTGCCAAGTAAGCCCGGGCACCCAGCAACGGCTGAGTGAGTTGCAACTTCTGCCCTTTACCCAATTTGAAACTGCGCCACGGCGCCAGCGGCTGCCCGTCAATCTGTGCGCCAAGATCTGCGCCGGCCAACGCCAACCAACAAGCCTCCTCGGCTACCACGGCAAAACCGCCGAGAGTGATTTCGATCACCGTTGCATCCAGCTCATTGCCGAGCAACCAGTTGGCCCAGCTCATTGAACACCAATCTGCCGCACCGCCCTGGGTCACGCCCAGATGCCGCACGCCGAAACGCCCCGCGTCCTGCAACAGGCACAGCGGCGTGCTCGCTTCGATTGTCAGTCGGCTCATGCCAGTGCCTCCAGTGGTGTGTCGTCGCCGCCCAGATTGATGAACTCGGCGTGACTGACCGCTTCGAATCGCACCGTGTCGCCCGGTTGCATCAGGCTGTAGCCGTCGCGATTGCGGTCAAACAGTTTCGCCGGAGTACGGCCGATCAGATTCCAGCCACCGGGGGATACCACCGGGTAAGCCGCCGTTTGCCGTTCGGCAATGCCGACGCTACCCGCCGCGACTTTCTTGCGCGGCGTGCTCAAGCGCGGCGCCGCCAGAATCTCTTCGACCAGCCCCATAAAGGCGAACCCCGGGGCGAAACCGAGAGCGAACACCTGATACTCCCGCGCACTGTGACGCCGGATTACCTCCGCCACCGCCAGGCCGCTGCGCTCGGCGAGCAAACTCAACTCAGGGCCGACGCTCAAGTCGTACCAGACCGGCAGCACATGGCATTGGCCGGCGGTTTGCGCATTCGGAGACAGGTCGATCAACGCTTCGGCGATCAATTCCCGCGCCTGACTCGGACTCAGTGCAGTCAAATCGTAATGCACCATCAACGTTGTATACGACGGCACGAGATCGATCAGCTGCGCACCGAACACCGAACGCAAACGCTCACTGGCAGCGAGCATCCACGGCATGTTGGCTTCGGCGATTTCATCGAACAGACGCAGCATCAGGCAATCCAGTGCCACCACTTCAATCCTTGGGTTCATAAGGCACGCTGCTGATTCAAGGCCTCGCGAATTCGCTGTACGGCGGCTACCGAACTGGCGTTGTCGCCGTGCACGCAGAGGGTATTGGCGTGCAGGCGCAAAGCGCTGCCGTCGCTGGCGACAAGATTGCCGCCACGGGCAATGGTCAGCGCTTGTTCGATGATTTTTTCAGATTCGTGATGCACTGCGCCCGGGAGTTGCCGTGAAACCAGTTTGCCGGCGCTGTCGTAGGCGCGGTCGGCGAACGCTTCAAACCACAAAGTCACGCCGTACTCATCGCCGATCTGCTGCGCGGCCGCATTGTCGCGAGTGGCCATCAGCATCAACGGCAGGCTGCGGTCGTAAGCAGCCACCGCCTCAATCACCGCACGCAATTGCGCCGGGTTGGCCATCATGTCGTTGTACATGGCGCCGTGAGGTTTGACGTAGCTGACGCGCCCGCCCTGGGCTTTGCAAATGCCGTCGAGGGCGCCAATCTGGTAATGCAGGATGTCTTGCAGCTCTTGCGCCGAATACGCCATGGAGCGGCGGCCGAAGCCGACCAGATCCTGATAGGCCGGGTGCACACCGATCTGCACACCATGGCTCAGGGCCAGGCTGACGGTCTTGCGCATGATGCTCGGATCGCCGGCGTGGAAACCACAAGCCACGTTGGCGCAATCGATGAAAGGCATGACCTCGGCGTCCAGACCCATGGTCCAGCTGCCGAAGCTCTCGCCAATGTCGCAATTCAATAGCAGGCGGCTCACGGTGAACACTCCTGTAGGTGCTTGTCTTTTTATCTGTAGGACTGTGCTGCGCAGGTTATCAGTTACTGCGCATCGAGTTGCTTGCCACGGGTTTCCGGCAAGCTCAATGCCGCGATAATCACCACGCCGTACGACACCGCCGCAAACGCGCCAATGCCGACACTCAACGGCACCTTCTGGCTAAGCAGGCCGATCAGCAGCGGAAACAAAGCCGCCAGCGCCCGACCGATGTTGTAGCAAAAGCCCTGCCCCGAACCGCGAATTCGCGTAGGAAACAACTCCGTCAGAAACGCGCCCATTCCGCTGAAAATCCCTGAAGCAAAGAAGCCCAACGGGAAGCCCAGCCACAGCATCACGCCGTTGCTGACCGGCAGTTGCGTGTAGAGCAGAACGATGGTGAACGAGCCGACCGCGAAGAGGATGAAGTTCTTTTTGCGCCCCAGCAGGTCAGTCAAATAAGCGCTGATTACGTAACCGACGTAGGAGCCGACAATCACCATGGCCAGATAGCCGCCGGTGCCGAGTACGCTCAAGCCGCGTTCGTTTTTCAGAAAGGTCGGCAGCCAGGAAGTGATCGCGTAATAGCCACCCAGCGCGCCAGTGGTCAGCAGTGAAGCGCGGAACGTGGTGAAGAGCATGCCCGGCGCGAAAATCTCGTAGAACTTCGATTGATTCTCCGGCGTTTGTTGAGCTTTAGCCTCGCGATAGATCTCCGGATCTTTCACCAGTCGACGGACGAAAATCACGAAAATTGCCGGCACGATGCCGAGGATGAACAGCGCCCGCCAGGCATCTTCCGGCGGCAATACGGAAAACAGCAACGCATACAGAATCGCCGTCAGCCCCCAGCCCAGCGCCCAACCGGATTGCACCATGCCTACTGCTTTGCCACGGTCCTTGGCGCGGATCACCTCGCCGATCAGCACCGCGCCGGCGGTCCATTCGCCGCCGAAACCGAAGCCCATCAAAGTCCGGGCGATCAACAGTTGTTCGTAGTTTTGCGCGAAGCCGCAGAGGAAGGTGAAGAAGGCGAACCACAGCACCGTCAGTTGCAGGGTGCGCACGCGACCGATGCGGTCAGAAAGGATCCCGGCAACCCAGCCGCCGATGGCCGAAGCGATCAAAGTACTGGTATGAATCAGCCCCGCTTCACCGGTAGTGATGCCCCACATCGCAATCAGCGTCGGCACGACGAAGCTGAGCATCTGCGTGTCCATGCCGTCCAGACCGTAACCGATCTTGCAGCTCCAGAACGTACGACGCTCCTGCTGGTTGATATTGCGATACCAGTCGAACGGCCCCGGACGCGCCGTTGCCTTGGGTACTTCTAGGGTGTCGGGAGCACGCATGGCTTATCTCCGCAGGTTTTTTTATTGGTCTTGTTCGTAGCCCCGACGACGCCTATCGTGGGGACCGGATGCGTCGATTTTTCGTCGCGCGGCCCTGCTGCGTCCAACGAATAAAAACCCGCCTTAGCCATAAGAAAAATTTGTCACCCGAGCCTTGCCCATGAACCTGAAGTTTCTCGAGACCTTTGTGTGGGTCGCCCGACTGAAGAGTTTTCGCCTGACCGCTGACAAGCTGTTCACCACCCAAGCGTCGATTTCCAGCCGCATTGCGGTGCTGGAAGGAGAGCTGGGGGTGAAGCTGTTTTTACGCGATTCGCGCGGTGTCAGCCTGACGCCCGAAGGTCTGAAAGTGCTGGAATATGCCGAGCAGATGCTCGACACCATGTCGGCGCTCAAGCAGTCGATCGAGACTCGCTCAAGCAAGGTCGGCCGCGTGCGTATCGGCGTGATGGACACGGTGATCCACACCTGGCTCAGCCCTTTGGTCGCGCAGATGACCGACCTGTATCCACGAGTGGAAATCGAACTGGTGGCGGATACCTCGCTGAACCTCTGCGATCAGCTGCAAAAAGGCTTCCTCGACATTGTTTTGCAAACCGATCTGATCCGCCATGAAAGCGTGCGCAGTCTGGAGCTGGCCAGTCATCCGCTGGGCTGGATCGTCGCGAGCAACTCGATCTACAACCGCGACTACGCAGACCTTGCAGAACTGGCGCAGGAACGGATCATCACTTACTCGAAAAATTCCCGACCGCATCAGGATCTGCTGGCGTTGATGCAGGCCAGCGGCGTGATTGCGCCGCGTTTGAATTGCGTGAATTCGGTGTCGGCGATTACCCGGTTATTGCGTGATGGATTCGGGATTGGTGTGCTGCCACCGGTGTTGGTCGCCGAAGAGTTGGCTCGGGGCGAATTGACCTTGCTGGACATCGATCAACGGCCACCGAACTTGCAAGTGGTGGTGTCGTGGCGGGTGGGGGTTGAGTGGGTCGAGGAGATTGTGACGTTGTGTCAGCAGGTGCTCGAGGGGTATGCCCAGAAAATGGGTGAAGGGTATGTGGTTTTAAACCCCTGAAAATCAAAAGATCGCAGCCTTCGGCAGCTCCTACAGAGATCAATGTGGGAGCTGCCGAAGGCTGCGATCTTTGCTCTTGGTTTTTACAACCCGCGTACGTCGCGGTCTTCGATCGGCCGGCTCTGGCGCAGACGCCGGCCACCGAGCACGACCCAGTCGATCAGTCGGAACAGGCATTCAATGCCGAACGACAGCAGCAACGCGCCGCTCATGCCCCAGATCATCGCTTCCGGAGTCAGCAGGATCTGATAGCTGTAGCCGTTCCAGGTTTCCTTGCGAATGTCCGGGTCAGCCGCCAGCACGACTTGCAGGAAGCGGATGTACCACGGGCCTTGCATCGCCTGGAACTGCTTGTCCAGCGCAATCTGGCGGCTAAGCAAAGTGCTCAGGCTGTCGGCATCGCTGCGAAACACCGGGTCTTCGCTGGCGCGGTAATGCGCGACCAGTGCCTGCATATCACCCTTGAAAAACTGCTCGGCCGTGCCCTGAAAACCGCGCAGACCGGTCTGTGCCTCAATGAGGTGCGCCTCGACACGTTTCGCGTAATCGTTGATGAAGCCTGGCACCTGGACACCGATCAACAGGCCCGCCGCAAACAACACCAGCCGTATATAACTGAGCAACATGGGGTGCAATCCTTATTCGGTCTTGCCTTGACTGACGCATTCGCCGCGTCGCCACAGGCTCCATTGGCCCGGTTCGTAGCGGGTCCAGGTTTCGTTTTCGGTCAAAGGTTCGGTGGCGATCACCGTGACCACGTCGTTGGGCGTGGTTTCCGCCTGGAAATCGACAATGACATCGACATCCTTCAGGCGCGCCGGGCCAAACGGGGCACGTCGAGTGATCTGTGCGAGTTTGGTCGAGCAATAGCAGAACAGCCAGTCGCCATCGCTGAGCAGGCAGTTGAACACGCCTTTGCTGCGGTACTCAGCGCACGCGGCGACCAGATCCGGCAGCAGCGCTTCTATATCGACCGGCTCCGGAAAAGCTGCACGCACGCGGTTGAGCAAATCGCAGAATGCCGCTTCGCTGTCGGTATCGCCAACCGGGCGGTAGAAGCTTTTGATCGGAGTGAAATCGGCGAGCTGGCCGTTGTGCGCGAAGCACCAGTTGCGCCCCCACAGTTCGCGGACGAACGGGTGGGTGTTGGACAGGCAGACCTTGCCGACGTTGGCCTGGCGGATGTGGCCGATGACCACTTCGCTCTTGATCGGATAACGCTGCACCAGATTGGCGACTTCCGATTCGCAACTCGCCGCCGGGTCCTGAAACAGACGCAAGCCACGGCCCTCATAGAAGGCAATGCCCCAGCCGTCGCGGTGCGGGCCGGTGCGGCCGCCGCGCTGCATCAGGCCGGTGAAGCTGAACACGATATCGGTCGGCACGTTGGCACTCATGCCCAGTAATTCACACATGTGCGGACTCTCGGGTTACAGGCGCGGCTCGACCCGCATGCGCTGCGGGTTATTCGGCAAGGGTGGACGACCGTAGCGGTCATCACCGGCGCCGCCAAACGGTTGATCGTCATCGCGATCATCGGCGCGGGCGGCGGCTTTCGCGGCTGCGGCCTGTTCACGACGCGCGCGGGAAGCCCGTTCGATCGGGAAGCGGATCAGCACGAAAATCAGGTAGATGCCGAAAGCGATCATGGTGTACATGAACAGATCGGAGATCGCCCGCCAGGCGTTGTTGCCGACCTTGAAGGCCAGGTCCAGCGCGGTAATGGCGATGGACGGTGCAACCTTGGCTTTCACCGGATCAATGATGGTCGGGCTGAACAACAACACCGCCATCAGCACGCGCAGCGGCTCGCGCAACCAGCGCCACATCCAGGTGGTCAGGCGCATCCATACCAACAGGCAGCCCACAGCGGCAAAGGCGTAGAGGCCCCAGGCGATCAGATAGTCGTTCTCGGTCATGGTGTCCATGGCAAGGCAGGCAAAGAGGCGCTTATAGTAACGACTTTTCGCCCGTGCGGCTTGTCCCAATACCAGACGGCCAGCAGCAAACCCTGTGGGAGCGAGCTTGCTCGCGATAGCGGTGGGTCAGTGAAACAAATGTCATCTGACACGACGCCTTCGCGAGCAAGCTCGCTCCCACAGGGGGCTGCAGCGGTTTCAAGCGCTGCGAAAAACCTTATTCCGAATATTGTCCGAGAGCCTTTCATGTCCGAATCCGCCAACGTCATCAGTGCCCCGATTGCCCACAAGGCGCCCGGGGCCGACCCGTATGCCTGGCTGCAGGAGCGCGACACCGACGCGGTGCTCGATTACCTCAAGGCCGAAAACGCCTACCAGGAAGCACAAACCGCCGATCAGGCCCAATTGCGCGAAACGCTATTCGAAGAGATCAAGGGCCGAATCCTCGAAACCGACTTGTCGCTGCCTTCGCCGTGGGGCCCGTACCTCTACTACACGCGCACCACAGCGGGTGACGAATACGCCCGGCACTATCGCTGCCCGCGCCCGGCGGACGACAGCCTGACCCTCGACGAAAGCCGCGAACAACTGCTGCTCGATCCGAATGTGCTGGCCAACGGCGGGTTCTTCTCGCTGGGCGCGTTCAGCATCAGCCCGGACCACCAGCGTCTGGCCTACAGCGTCGACGCCTCGGGCGATGAGATTTACACGCTGTTCGTCAAGGAACTGGCCAACGACAAAGTCAGCGAGCTGGAATTCGAAGACTGTGACGGCAGCATGACCTGGGCCAACGACAGCCTGACCCTGTTTTTCGGCGTGCTCGACGACACCCACCGTCCGCACAAATTGTTTCGTTATCGCCTCGATGGCACGGCTGCCGAAGAGGTGTTCCACGAGGCGGACGGTCGCTTCTTTCTGCATTGCTACCGCTCCAGTTCCGAGCAGCAACTGCTGCTGTCGCTGGGCAGCAAGACCACCAGCGAAGTCTGGGCGCTGGATGCCAATCAGCCGCACCAACCTTTCACTTGCCTGGCGCCGCGCGTCGAAGATCACGAATATGACGTCGATCACGGCCTGCTCGATGGCGTATGGACGTGGTTTATCCGCACCAACCGCGACGGCATCAACTACGCCCTGTATCAGGCGCCGGACACCGGCACCGCGCCGACCGAAGCCGACTGGCAGAACCTGATCCCCCACAGCGATACGGTGATGCTCGATGGCGTCAGCCTCAACACCGAGGCCATGACGCTGAGCCTGCGCGAGGGTGGCCTGCCGATCATCGAAGTTCACCCACACGGTCTGACCCCTTATCGCGTGCAATTGCCGGACGCCGCCTACAGCCTCTATGTGCAAAACAGCCTGGAATTTGAAAGCGACCGCATTCGCCTGCGCTACGAGGCGTTGAACCGTCCGGCGCAAGTTCGCCAGTTGATCCTCGCCAGGGGCGAACAAACCGTTTTGAAAGAAACCCCGGTGCTCGGCCCGTTCGACGCTGACGCCTACGTCAGCCAGCGGCTGTGGGCGACGGCGCCGGACGGTACGCAAGTGCCGATCAGTCTGGTGATGAAACGCGAAATGGTCGGCAAAGCGGTGCCGCTGTATCTCTACGGTTATGGCGCTTACGGCTCGAGTCTCGATCCGTGGTTCTCCCACGCCCGCTTGAGTCTGTTGGATCGCGGGATGGCCTTCGCCATCGCCCACGTACGCGGCGGCGGTGAGTTGGGCGAAGCCTGGTACCGCGCCGGCAAGCAGGAACACAAGCACAACACTTTCAGCGACTTCATTGCCTGCGCCGAATTCCTGATCCTCAACGGTATTACCACAGCCGAAAAACTGGCGATCAGCGGTGGCAGCGCCGGTGGTTTGCTGATCGGTGCCGTGCTTAACCAGCGTCCGGATCTGTTCGCCGTGGCGATTGCTGAAGTGCCCTTCGTCGACGTGCTAAACACCATGCTCGACCCGGACCTGCCGCTGACCGTCACCGAATATGACGAATGGGGCAATCCTGAAGAGCCGGATGTTTACGAGCGGATCAAGGCGTATGCGCCGTATGAAAACGTCAGTGCACAGAATTATCCAGCGACGCTGGTCATTGCCGGCTACAACGACAGCCGCGTGCAGTACTGGGAAGCGGCCAAGTGGGTGGCGAAATTGCGCGCGACCAAGACCGACGACAATGTGCTGCTGCTGAAGACTGAACTGGGCGCCGGGCACGGCGGGATGAGCGGGCGTTATCAGGGATTACGTGACGTAGCGCTCGAATACGCATTTGTTTTCAAGGTTTTGGGCCTGGCCTGAGGAACTCCGTTGGTCACTTGGGTCTTAATTGCAGACCCAAGAGGCCGATAATCCACAGACCCCCTGTAGGAGCTGCCGAAGGCTGCGATCTTTTGATTTTGATTTTTTCAAAGGCAAGATCAAAAGATCGCAGCCTTCGGCAGCTCCTACAAGGGACCGGGTGTAGCCTGAAAACCGAGATAATAAAAAGACCGTGACGACATGTCAGAACCGACCTTCCTGAACAACGAAATCCGCGACTGGCTGATGGACTGCGGCCTGTTCGATCAATTGCAACTGGCCGACTTTGCGGCCGCTTCCGGCTATTTCAGCATCAGCACCGTGGCTGAGGGCGAAGCGATTTTCCGCGAGGGCGACGCCGGCAGTTTCATGTGCATCATTCACACCGGCCAGGTGGCCGTGCAGAAAACCGGCGCTGATGGTCAAGTCATCACCATGGCCACCCTGCGCAGCGGTCGCGCCTTTGGTGAAATGGCTGTGCTCGATGGTGAGCGACGTTCGGCCACCTGCATTGCCGCGAGCAATTGCCAACTGTTGAACCTGGGCAAGGATTCGCTGGAAAAAATGCTCAACGACGCGCCGAAAATCGCCGCCAAGATCATTCGCGCCCTCGCCGTCTCGCTGTCGAAACGCCTGCGCATGGCCGACGGCCAATTGGCCGCGCAGCAGGTTTAACCGCCGGGGGATTTCGCCTTGGTGCCGCTCGGTTCAATGCCCGGCACCGGTTGATCCTTGCTCGGTGGGCTGGGCATTTCGATCGGTACCAGCGGCGGGCTGCCACTGCCGGCGCCCGACTTGGGAATGTTGATCGGCGTGATCTGCGGATACGGCGTCGGTGTCGCGGTGCCGGGCGAGCCAGGTTGCGGCGCCGGGCTGACCGGAATGGTCTGTTGCGCCTGCACTGCAGTAATGGAGAGCACGGCCAGGGCAATGACCGTTAGAATGGTGCGCTTCATCAAGGGCTCCGTTTGGCCTCTAGTCTGCGCTCAGGCTACTCCCAACAGGCCTGCTTGCCTTCCCCTTTGTAGAGATTTCCATGAAACGTTTCGTTCTGCTCGACACCACTCCGATCCCTGAAAGCGGCGGTGCCCTGTGCCTGTTCGAGTATGGCGAGGATTTTGTCATCAAGATCCAGGGCGGCGACGGCGGGCAATTGATGAACACGCGCATGCACGGCTCCGAAGATGCCCTGGCCGAGATTCCTTGCCGCAAAGTGGCTGGCCGAGACAACTCGCGGGTGCTGATCGGCGGTCTGGGCATGGGTTTTACCCTCGCCTCCGCGCTCAAACATTTGGGCAAGAGCGCCGAAGTAGTGGTCGCGGAACTGGTGCCCGGCGTTGTTGAATGGAACCGTGGCCCGCTCGGCGAGAAGTCCGGCCGTCCGCTGCTGGATCCGCGCACGGTGATCCGTCAGGAAGACGTCGCCAAGGTGCTGCAAAGCGAGCCGAATGGTTTCGACGCGATCATGCTCGACGTCGACAACGGCCCCGAAGGCCTGACGCAGAAGGCCAACAGTTGGCTGTACTCCGCCGCGGGTCTGAATGCCTGCGCCAAATCCTTGCGCCCCAAAGGCGTGCTGGCCGTGTGGTCAGCCAGCGCCGACCGGCAGTTTTCCGACAAATTGAAGAAGGCCGGTTTCAAGGCGGAAGAGGTCCAGGTCTTCGCGCACGGCAACAAGGGCACGCGCCACACGATCTGGATTGCCGAGAAGCTCAAGGGCTGAGCTAAACTCTGCGCATAACCGTCATTAGTCTTTTACAAAGGTGAACCCATGAGTTCGTCCACCCCAACCAACACGTCGAAGCTGGATCGCATCCTCGCCGACAACCAGCGCGACAAGGAAATGGGCTACCGCGACAAGGCCCTGAAGATGTACCCGCACGTCTGTGGCCGCTGCACCCGTGAATTTTCCGGCAAGCGCCTGAGCGAACTGACCGTGCACCACCGCGACCACAATCACGACAACAACCCGCAGGACGGCTCGAACTGGGAATTGTTGTGCCTGTATTGCCACGACAACGAACATTCGCGGTATACCGATCAGCAGTATTTCAGCGAAGGCTCGTTGAGCACGCCGAAGATTGCCAAGGCGACGCATAACCCGTTTGCCGCCCTCGCCGGTCTCATGAAAAAAGAAGATTAATGATCTTCATCGCCTGAACTGGCCCCATCGCTGGCAAGCCAGCTCCCACAGTGATCAGGATCGTTCACAAATTTTGTGTGTATCCAGGAAACCTGTGGGAGCTGGCTTGCCAGCGATGAGGCCGGGCCAGACACCGCAGATCTCGAATCTGCCCGCACTCCCCCAATCCCCGTATAATCGCGCTTTTTTTCCCGAAGGCACCCCGCTCGTGGCAGACAAACGGTACAGCTGCATTGGTTTGTATAACCCCAAATCACCGGAGAACGTCGGTTCGGTGATGCGCGCCGCAGGCTGCTATGGCGTGGCGTCGGTGTTCTACACCGGCAAGCGTTATGAACGCGCCGCCGACTTCGTCACCGACACCAAGCGCGTGCACTACGACATCCCGCTGATCGGCATCGACGATCTGAAAAAGATCCTCCCGCTCAACTGCGTACCGGTCGCCGTGGAACTGGTCGAGGGCGCCCGCCCTCTGCCGGAATACACTCACCCGGATCGCGCCCTGTACATCTTCGGCCCCGAAGACGGCTCGCTGGATAAAGAGATCCGCGACTGGTGCGAAGACGTCGTGTACATCCCGACCACTGGCTGCATGAACCTCGCCGCGACGGTCAACGTTGTGCTCTATGACCGCATGGCCAAGGGCTTGAACACCCGCTCCGGGCCAAAATTCCGCTGAAGCGTCGTATATCCGATGGAACGAGCTGACCGTCTGCACAGTCAGCTTGTTTATCCATTACTCATTGCCTGGAGAAAGATCATGACCGAGCTCAAACGCGTCGAACGTATCGAATCCACCCCGTTCCAGAGCCACCCCGAGCAAAACGTCGAAGGCTGGGAGCGCATCGGCTCATTGGCCGGTGGCGTGATCATGGTCGGCAAAGGCCTGCGCCGTGGCGGTGTGTTTGGTTTGATTCAGGTGGCGATTGGCGGCGTGGCGATGGCGCGCGGGATTACCGGGCACAGTTCGGTGAAGAGCCTGTTTGAGAAGAGTCGTCAGGACATGAATAACGTGCGGGCGAAGATCGAGCGGGCCGGAGAAGAGTTGAGCAAGCTGAAGGCCAATGCCGAAGCGGCGACCAAGACGGCTACCGTGACCGGCAATGATTCGGTGAAATCGCCGAAAGCCGGGGTTTGATAGCTTAAAAGCAAAAGATCGCAGCCTTCGGCAGCTCCTACAGGGAAAACGCATTCCACAGGTAGGAGTTGCCGAAGGCTGCGATCTTTTGATCTTTACTGTAGCAACGCGGTATCAAGGACTTTGGAGGACTCCCCGAGAACACTCTCCGCCAGTTGCACAAACTCCTTCGTACTCACCCTCCCCAGATGCATCGCCCCACGCAACACATCATCCAGCGAACGCTTGTTGCGCGTCTTCAAACGAATCTCGCCGTCCAGCTCCTGCAACAGCACCACTGCTTTCGCCACCTGCGCCGGGCTGACCTGCTCGCCGCGCAAGGTCGTGACTTTCTGGCTGTCCCTGGCCAGTTTCGCCTGCAAACTCTGATAACGCTCATCGCTCATGCCACCGGCACGGCGCACCAGTTCGATCGCGTAATACTCGGCAAAGCCTTCGCTGATCCAGTCACTGCGCTGCTCGTCGTCAATCCTACCGAACACCTGCGCCAGCTCACGCACCAAAGCGCTGCTGCCGCTTTCGCTGACCAGCGGCAATCGTGTGTTCAGGTAGATGGATTCATGCGCGCCTAGACTGCCGCGCCACATCGGGTCGTTGGCGCCGACAATCAACAATTTGACCGGATGGCGTGGATAAACCGCCTGCACCTGCGGCCAGACGAACGTGAGTAATGTCAGCACGTCCATGCGGCGCATGCCCTGCCCTTGCGGCGAGGCCACGGTGACTTCGGTTTCGCCCAGGCGTGTGCGGCGGCTACCGACGTGGCCGGCGAGCATCCAGCCGGTCGGCCGGTCGAACAGGCGCGAGGGATTGTCGATGCGGAATTTGTTTTTGCCGATGCGCGGCCAGGCGGTTTCGATGCTTTTCCAGCCGTCGGGCAATTCGAATTGCAGACGCGCGACCAGTTCAATGCCGTCCTGTTGATCGAGTTTGGCCGGCGGTACCAGTTCGTCGCCACGCATCAACGCCCAATTGGGGGTCATGCGCGTGTCGAAGCTGCCGTTCTTGCGGCCGTGGCTGATGCGTACGCGGTAGGTCAGACTGGACTTTTCGCTGGCGGGGCGCCAGACCCCGCGCGCCTGTTTGCCCGGGCTCAGCAGCCACTGGCCGTCAGCCTTGAAGTCGCTGTAATGACTGCCGTCGCCAAGATCGAAATCGAGACTGCGCACCGCTTCACCCTTGGCCAGGGTCAGGCGTACTTCGGCCTGATCGCTCTGTGGCAACAGGCGCACGTGATAATCCAGATCGACTTTCTTCGCCGCCCAGACCGGCGCGCTCAACGCCAGCAGCGCAATCATCAACGCTTGCGGCAATCCGACAGCCATACGCACTCCTTGGTAAAGCTTGGAACAGCAGGTGTTTAACCTGCGCGGAAAATCAGGTGATCTTCCCAGTCATCCTCCGGCACGCTGCCTTCAGCGAGCATGCGCCCGGATTGGGAGATCCGTTCATGGTGCACCGCGTCGCGGTCGCCGCACACCAAGTGGTGCCACAGCGGCAGATCCTTGCCTTCGCTGACCAGTCGATAACCACAGGTCGGCGGCAGCCATTTGAATTCTTCAGCCTGACCCGGGGTGAGCTGGATGCAATCCGGGACAAATTTCAGGCGATTCGGATAATCGCTGCACTGGCAGGTTTTCAGGTCCAGCAGTTTGCAGGCGATGCGCGTGTAGTAAACGCTGTTGTCCTCTTCATCTTCGAGTTTTTGCAGGCAGCACAGACCACAGCCGTCGCACAGCGATTCCCATTCATCGTGATCCAATTGATCGAGGGTTTTGCGTATCCAGAACGGTTCGACTTTGGCGATCATGGCTCAAGCATCAACATCAGGTGGTGAAAAGGCCGCCAGTCTAGTGCTCAAGGCCTTGCGGGCCAAGCGTTGGCGACTGCCGGTTGTGCGGGACTTGTCAGTTTTTGTGGCGGCGCGTAGCTTTGCCTGTCGTCACGAGCCTCGTCCGGAAGCCATTAACGCTCGACCGCGTTGCATTCCGGTGAACTGTCATGGCTCGCCAAACCCCATCGTTCAGCGCAACTGATCCCGCCGGGTTTGCAATCGAATCTCTTACTCAAACGTAGCCAGGAATCTCTTGATGAGTGCCAACCCTCGCGTTGCCGATTACGCCATTCACCCACAATTCACCGACCGCTGGTCGCCGCGCGCCTTCACCGGCGAAGCGATCCCGGAAGAAACCCTGCTGAGCTTTTTCGAAGCAGCCCGCTGGGCGCCCTCGGCGTACAACTCGCAACCTTGGCGCTTTCTGTACGCGCGTCGTGATACGCCAAACTGGGAGCGTTATCTGGGCCTGCTCAATGAATTCAACCGAAGCTGGGCGCAGCATGCGTCGGCGCTGGTGATCGTGATTTCGAAAACCACGTTCACTGCACCAGGTGCGACGGAAGAAACTCCGGCGTTGTGGCACACCTTCGACACCGGTTCGGCGTGGGGCCATCTGGCGCTGCAAGCGAGCCTCAGCGGTTGGCACACCCATGGCATGGCCGGGTTCGATCAGGAGCTGACGCGCAAGGCGCTGAACATTCCTGAAGGTTATGCGCTGCACGCGGCCGTGGCGGTCGGCAAACTCGGTGACAAGGCAACGCTGGCTGAATACCTGCAAGCTCGCGAAGAGCCAAGCCCGCGCCGTCCGCTGAACGAACTGGCGGCTGAAGGCGACTTTACCCTCTAAGCCACACCGCAAATGATCGTTCCCACGCTCCGCGTGGGAATGACTCAAGGGACGCTCCGCGTTCCAGTGGGACGCAGAGCGTCCCCGGCTGCATTCCCACGCGGAGCGTGGGAACGATCTGAAGCAACGAGATCAATACCCGCGATTGAAATCCACTTCCCCGCGCAACGCTTCGCTCGCCTGATACGCCTTCAGGTTCTCGACAAACAGCTGCACCATCAACGCCGGTGACGTCGGCGCCGAGCTGTGCCCGGTCAGCAGCAAACCCCACGCGGTCCAGAACGGATGCCGTTGCGGCAACGGTTCCTGACGGCAAACGTCGATCACCGCTCCCGCCAGGTGCCCTTCCTTCAGCGCCTCCACCAGATCTGCGTCAACCACCGCAACACCGCGTCCGGCGTTGATGAACAACCCGGTCGGCTTGAATTGCTTGAACAGCGCCGCATCGTAGATATCGTGGGTGTGCTCGGTGTTCGGCAACAGATTGACCACGTAATCCACCTCGCCCACCAGACGCGGCAGATCGGCCATCGAACCGACTTCGACAAACGGCGCCTGCTCGCGGGCGCTGCTGGCGATACCGTACAGCTCAATGCCGAATGGCAGCAGGAATTGCGCAACGCTCTGGCCAATGTCGCCGGTGCCGACGATCAGCACTTTGCGCCCGACCAGGCTCTGGCCGCTGCGGTTGTCCCACTTGCGCTCGACCTGGCTGACCAGGCGCGCCAGCACTTCGCGCTCATGACCGAGGATGTACGTCAGCACGTATTCAGCCATCACCTGACCGAAAATACCCACCGCACGGGTCAAACGGTAATCGCGGCGCAAACCGTCCGCGAGCAGTGGCGTGATGCCGGCCCAGGTCGATTGCAGCCATTGTGGCTGGTGGCCTTGGCGCAGCAGGGTCGCGAGCAGGTCCGGCTGGCCCAGCCACACCGGGCAATCGGCGGCCTGACGGGCCAGTTCAGCGGAGTCGCCGCTGGTCAGTACTTCGAGCTCGGGCGCTGCCTGACGCAGCAGCCGGGCGTATATCGCATGGTCGTGTTCAGCAATCAGAACGCGCATCTTCAAACCTTTCGCAAACCGTGCAGATGGCCGCCGGATTCGGGCGACCATCGCGGTAAAAACAGTTCCAGGGTAAACCGAGACTCAGAACAGAGCCTCGCAGATCAGACCGGGTCGTTGCGTCGCAACAACTCTTCGGGCAAGTGCTCGATGTACTCGTCCTCGGCCGGCGGCATCTGCAGGTGATAGCCCTGTTTGTCGAGGTTCTCCAGGACCAGGACGATGTCTTCGCTGGCCAGTTTGCGCTCGGGCGTCAACACCAGACTGAAGGCAAATATGGCTTTGCCGAAAGCCGCCATCAGGCCCTCGGGCACGCGTTCCAGCTCATCACTCTTGAGCACATAGAGATACATGCCCTTGCGCTTCGAGCTTTGGTAAATAGAGCAAATACGTTTCAAGGCTGTTCTCCGGCGGTGGCCAGGCTGTCGAGCAGCTTCTGACCCATGAGTTCGCGGCGCCAGCCACGCAACGACTCAGGCAATTGGTAAGGACCCTCGGGATAGCCGCTTTTGACCAGGGCTTCGAGGGTTTTCTTGCGCAGCATCAGTTCCGGGGCAATCCCCAGACGCTCGGCCTCAGCCTGGCCCAATGCGCGCAGTTGTTTGATCAACGCAGCGGCTTCGATCGGCAATGGCTCCGGTACGGCCGGCGGCCATTGATCAGGCCCCACACTGCCAGAGCGCTTGATCAGATCAAGCAGAAATTGGCCGTCCTGACG
Organism: Pseudomonas sp. NPDC085632; assembly: GCF_044541255.1. Lineage (NCBI taxonomy): Bacteria > Pseudomonadati > Pseudomonadota > Gammaproteobacteria > Pseudomonadales > Pseudomonadaceae > Pseudomonas > Pseudomonas sp. NPDC085632. Next base: position 19,858 of record NZ_JBITSX010000063.1, read on the forward strand.
CACGGTACGCGGGTGCATGTCTTCGATCTTGCCCAGTGCCGCGAGGTTGTCCGGTTGCGTGCGGGCCAGCGGCCACAGCGAATGCTCGCGGACGATACGGTTGCGTGGCAGATCGCGGGCGCGGGCTTCGGTTTCCCGCCAGGCACACAGCTCACGCAGTACGGCCAGTTGCGCACGCGAGAGTTTCCACGCCAGTTTGGCCTCCCGATAAACCTCGTAAGGATCGGTTTCGCGGCGCAGGTTGGCGACCAGTTCGGCGCCGTCCTCCAGCACCCAGGCGAATTTGTCGTCAGACAGTTTCGGCCGCAGCTGTACGAAAACCTCCGCCAAGTGCACGGCGTCTTCGGCGGCGTAGCTGATTTGTGTGTCGGACAACGGGCGCTGCAACCAGTCGGAGCGGGTTTCGCCCTTCGGCAGCTCGATGCCGAGCACTTCCTGCACCAGACGCGAATAGCCCATCGAGAAACCGAGGTTCAGATAAGCCGCGCCCAATTGCGTGTCGAACATCGGCGCCGGCAGGCTGCCGGTCAGGCGCAACAGGACTTCGAGGTCTTCGCTGCAGGCGTGCAGGACTTTCAGCACCGCCGGATTTTCCAGCAGTGCGGCCAGCGGTTGCCAGGCATTGATGGTCAGCGGATCGATCAGGTAGGCGCGTTTGCCGTCGCCAATCTGCAACAGGCCGGCAATCGGGTAGAAGGTGTCGACCCGCATGAATTCGGTGTCGAGGGCAACGAACGGCAGCTGCTGCCACTCGGCGCAAAACTGCGCGAGGCTATCGTTGTCGCGAATCCAGTGAATATCGATGGCCACACGGCTCTCCCTTGAAGAATGGCGCGCAGTATATATCGCCACCGGCGATTTACGCGCCTGCGAAGGGCAAGAGCTGTAACGAAATGTCCTGCCAAAGAGCAAGAATAGTCTGACAGAGGAAATAGACAGGCCCGTCGCGTCAGAACGACGGAGCCGATTGGACTCACTCCTTCGCGAGCACGCCGTCGATCACCGCGCCACGGCAACCGGCAAACATGTCCAGACCCGGCTGATAGACCGTGCTCTTGACCTCCAGCAGACCCAGCATCGAGTGGAACAGGTTGTCCTGACTCAGCGGTTTGTCGCGGCTCATCTGCAGGCAATGGGTGTCGACCGAATAAGCCTTCTGATAGTTGTCGGAGAACCACGCCAGCATCGCTACATGCTTTTGTTGCTCTGGCGCCAACATGTAAGGCGTGCCATGCAGGAACAGGTTGTATTCGCCCAGTGACTCGCCGTGGTCCGACAGGTACAACATGGCGGTATCGACTTTGTCCTGATTGCTGCGCAATACATCGATCAGACTCGACAGCACATGGTCGGTATACACCAGCGTGTTGTCGTAACCGTTGACGATACTTTCGCGGCTGCAGTTATTCAGCGCGTTACTTTCACACACCGGGGTGAAGTGCTCGTATTCCTTCGGATAACGCTTGAAGTATTCCGGGCCGTGGCTGCCCATCTGGTGCAGGACCAAAACGGTGTCCTTGTCCAAGTGGTCGATAAAACCTTGCAGGCCTTGCAGGAGGATTTCGTCGCGGCATTCGCTGTTGGCGCACAGCGCCGGGTCCTTCAGGTTGCTGACATCTTGCAGGGTGACTCGATCACAAGTGCCTTTGCAGCCGGACTGGTTGTCGCGCCAGATCACGTCGATCCCGGCACGCTTGAGCACATCGAGCAGGCCTTCTTCATTCTTGGCTTTGCTCGCGTCGTAATCCTTGCGGCCCATGTTGGAGAACATGCACGGCACCGAAACAGCCGTTTCCGTGCCGCAGGAATGTACATCGGTAAAGGCGATCAGCCCGGCTTCCTTGTCGAGTGTCGGCGTGGTGTCACGGTGGTAACCAAGGATGCCGAAGTTCTCCGCCCGGGCACTTTCCCCCACCACCAGCACCGTCAGGGATTTACGCGGTTGAAGCTTCACATCCGGATTGCGCTCGGCGTCCTCGCCGATCTTGATGAAAGGCTGCCGCGCCGAGACCACTTGCTCACGTAGATAACCCGCCGAAGCACCGATGTAATTACTGGGCACCAGCATCAGACGAATTTCGTGGTGATTGCGAAACAGCGATGACAAGCCCTGATAGTTGGCCAGCGCCACCCCGCCAATCACCGCCACCGAAGCAACACTAACAATAACTTTGCTGATTAACTCACGGTGCCAACGACGATAGTTGACTGGGACTTTCCACAACAACCAGGACGGTAATACACCGAGCAAAAGAACATAAGCAAACAACTTCAACGAAAGCAGATCACGCACTTCCGTCACATTGGTTTCGGCAAAGTTGCGAAACATGCCGGCATCGATCATGACGCCATATTGACTCATGAAATAAGCCACACCGGCGCTGATCAGAAATATCACGGTCAACAGTGGTTTGAGCACTGGACGGAAAGCGAGGGCCGTCAGCACGATGTTGAATGCCGCGAGCATCATCACCCCGAACGCCACGCGCATGGCGATGCCCTTGCCATCGGCGGCGGTGATCTCGAACAGGTGTTGCCAGAGGACAAAATTACAGCCGATTAAAAGAAAGGCGCTGGCAATCAACGTCACCCATTCCGGGCGCACGGCTTTTAACTTCAACATAGAAAGGGCGATTCCTGAAAAGAAGAGCCTTGGTCCATGAAAGAAATTTCAATTGTGAAAATTTCATTAACTAAGGCACGAGAAATTTTAAGCAGGCAACCATCAATTTTTTGTGAAAAAGACGCCAACGATTAGTTGGCATTGGGTCATACGCTTAAACTTGCGAAGTATTTGAGAATGGTTCAGCTTTTATTCAGTAAAAACAACACGGCTGTCCCTTGTGGGAGCGAGCCTGCTCGCGAAGAGGTTGGCACATCCAATATTTTCGGTGGCAGACAATCCGCTTTCGCGAGCAGGCTCGCTCCCATCGAGGGTGGCGGGGTATCGAGTTTTTAAATACTGCTCAGGATTTTCTGGTTTGCCCGGACTAGACGGCTCTGCGCCTAATCGTCTGCCCCGCTCAAAGGTCTGATGATGGAAAACGTCCGCGCCACCGCTCGCCCCGCTGTATGGCTGATGCTCGCGATCATGCTCGTAGCCCTCAATCTGCGTCCGTCGATGGCGGCGGTCGGCCCGTTACTGTCGGCCATCCGCGCTGACATCCCGCTGAGCTTCAGCGTCGCTTCACTGCTGACCATGCTGCCAGTGATGACGATGGGCCTGGCGATGTTTTTCGGCATTGGCATCAGTCAGCGGCTGGGTGAGCAACGGACGGTGTTGCTGTCCTTGCTGATCATCGCCCTGGCGACGTTGTCACGGCTGTTTATCGAATCGGCCCCCCAGTTGATCGTCAGCGCCGTGCTGGCCGGCCTCGGCATTGCGCTGATTCAGGCGTTGATGCCGGCGCTGATCAAATCGCGCTTCGCCGACAATGTCGCCCTGTGCATGGGTTTGTATGTCACGTCGATCATGGGTGGCGCAGCGATTGCCGCTTCGTTCGCACCGCTGGTGATGTTGCAAACCGGGAGCTGGCGCAGCGGTTTGAGCATCTGGGCGATCCTGGCGTTGCTGGCGCTTGTGTTCTGGTGGTCGCAACGCCGCCAGTTGTCCTCCAGGGTGACGGCGATAACCGGCAAAGATTCGTTCTTCACCCAGTCCCGTGCCTGGTTGCTGGCCATCTTCTTTGGTCTGGGAACCGCGTCCTACACCTGCGTGCTGGCCTGGCTCGCGCCGTACTATGTGGAAAAAGGCTGGAGCGAACAAAACGCCGGGCTGTTGTTAGGTTTTCTGACGGCGATGGAGGTGATTTCCGGCCTGGTGGTGCCGGCGATCGCCAATCGCAGCCGGGATCGGCGCGTGATTCTGATGGCGTTACTGATGCTGATCATCGCCGGGTTTTGCGGCCTGATCCTCAGCCCACAACAACTCAGCCTCTTGTGGCCCTGCCTGTTGGGGCTGGGCATTGGCGGTTTGTTTCCGATGAGCCTGATCGTCTCGCTCGATCATCTCGACAACCCGCAAGGCGCCGGTGGGCTGACCGCGTTCGTGCAAGGCATCGGTTACTTGATCGCCGGCCTTTCGCCGCTGCTGGCCGGAATGATCCGCGATTGGCTCGGGAGTTTCGAGTGGGCCTGGTGGTCGCTGACCGCTGTGATGGGAGTGATGCTGTTGATGGTGTGGCGCTTCGACCCCAGGCATTACGCCCGACACTTTCCCTCGTCGAGCTAAAGGCTTCTGGCCATCTTTTAGCGGTTTAATTCGTGACGTCGTGTTACTAAAACTTTCTGTCCCACAACTGACCGTGAAACGTCCTACAGGGCTTTGTCCTGGCACCATCGTTCCGTTAGGATCGTTCGCACACGTTTGCGCGGATTCAGCGCAAGGAGCACAGCGAGACAGAACGGATGCTGAACAGTAACTTGCTTCGAAAGCTCGACATGCAGGATCTCATGGTGTTTATCGCTGTTTATGAGCAAAGCAGCGTTACCGATGTGTCAGAAACCCTGTTCGTCAGCCAGTCCACCGTCAGTTACTGTTTGAAAAAACTGCGCACCAGTTTCGAAGACGAACTGTTCATCAACACCCGCACCGGCATGCGCCCTACCTACAAGGCCAGCACCATGTATGGCCATGTGCAGAAGATCCTCGAAAGCATCAACCTGTGCCACGCCGGCGCCCCCACGTTCGACCCGACCCAGCAAGCCGTCACCTTCAACATCTGCGCGCCGGAATACTTCGAGCAACTGATCCTGCCGCGCCTGTTGAAACGTTTCGATTTCGATGACTTACCGGTGATGGTCAACATGCACAAGTTTGAGACCGACGTTCCGGCGGATGAACTGCGCGACGGCAGCCTCGATCTGGTCATCAGCTTCGGCCCCAACTTTCATCGCCATCACACTGACCTGAAATCACGGATGCTGCTGGAGGATGATCTGGTCTGCGTCTTCGACAAACGTGCCACGCCACTGGAACCGCGCCTGAGTCTGCAGGCCTTTACCGAACGCCGACATGTGTTCCCGACGCCGTGGACGTCGACCACCAACATGGTCGATGGTTGGCTGGCGCGGCAAGCGCAGAAGCGCCAGATCGTCGCGCGCTCGAACAGTTACAGCGCGGCACTGAAAATGATCACGGGGACCGACTTCATCCTCACCCTGCCCCGCCGTATCCAGCGCCTGCTGACCAACGAGGCGGTGTTCAATCACTGTGAGGCGCCGAACGGTTTGCCGGGCTTCACCCTCGACATGCAGTGGAGCCAGAGCGTCGATCAGGACAGCGCCAACCTCTGGCTGCGCGAACAGGTGGTCAAGGTGTGCAGCGAACTCGAAGCGGCCTGAGTCCTACACACCAATCGCGGTTTTGCTGTAAGACTCGCGATCCATATCGACCAGTTCGACACATAGCTGCACTTCGATGCCGGCCGGCCATTCGCACAGGTCCTGCAAGACCAGCAACAGGCTCTCTGACAACTGCTTCTTGATCTGCGGCGAACGCCCGCTGAGCAGCGCCAGCTTCACGTAGACGAAGGCGCGCTCGGCCATGGCAGTACCGACCTTGAAAGTCTCGACTTTGACCGCACGGCTCTTGATATCGAACTCCGCCGCGAACTGACCGGAGCCCACCAGGGTGTTGTTGAGCCGCATCAACGCGACGTCGGCGTTCAACTGCGGCAGGTTGGCGGTGTATTCCATGTGCAGGTGTGGCATTGCAGATCCCCGGTGAGTTGGCAGAAAGGTCGTACATATAGCACATGCGGCTTATCACTGATCTCTGTAGGAGTTGTCGAGTGAAACGAGGCCGCGATCTTTCGACCTTGGGATTTCAAGATCAAAAGATCGCAGCGTGCCGCAGCGCCTACAGGGTCCTGTTGTGGCTCAGGATGCGGTCAATGGCCGTTCGCTCATGAATTGCTCCAGCCGCGAACGCAACCAGCGCTCGGCAGGGTCGCTGTCCACATGGCTGAGCCAGACCATCGACAGATCCAGCGTCGGCGTCTTGAACGGAAAGGGTTCCTTGAACAGCAGCCCGGAAGTGGCCATGGCCGCTGCGGTGTAATCCGGCAGGCTGGCAATCAGGTCGGTGCCGGCCAGCAGCGCCGGCAACGCACTGTATTGCGGCACCGACAACACCACCTGACGAGTGCGCCCGAGTTCCGCCAGCCACTCATCAGCGAAACCACTGACGTTGGCCGTGTGCGAAACCAGCACGTGCGGACGCGCGCAATATTCATCCAGCGTCAACGGTGTATCGCTGGCGTCGGCGCGCAGGATGCTCGGCTGGATATGCCGCAGCAGTTTGCGTTTGGCATTGGCCGGCAGACCTCGGGTCTGGCTGATGCCGACCGTGATATCACCCGCTGCGAGCAGGTCGGGGATTCGCCAGTAATCGACGTGTTGCACCACAAACACCACGTTCGGCGCTTCCTGGCGCAGCGCACGCAACAGCGGCGGCAGCAGGCCGAACTCGACGTCATCGGAAAGGCCAATGCGAAAGGTCATGGTGCTGACGGCCGGGTCGAAATCGCGGGTCAGGCTCAGCGCGACCGAGAGTGAATCCAGCGCCGGCTTGAGATGGCGGAAAATATCTTCGGCACGCGCTGTCGGTTCCATGCGATGACCGACGCGGATGAACAGCGGATCGTTGAGCATCGTACGCAAGCGGTTGAGCGCCGAGCTGATAGTGGGCTGGCCAAGAAACAGTTTCTCGGCCGCCCGGGTCACGTTGCGTTCGAGCATCAAGGTCTCGAACACCACCATCAGGTTGATGTCGGCCTTGCGAAGTTCATTGCGGTTCATCCTTTGCCCCCTGCCCCCCGGAATACCGGCAGTGTAGAAAGGCCGGTGCCCCGGCGTCCATCGCCACGGTGCGTCAGTTCACCGTCAAGCGCTTCAAGCCCAGCCCCATGACCCGTGAATCGTCATTGATGCCCAATTGTTCTGGGCTGATGGCATCGGGCAAATGAAACTCGATCGTCAGGTGATCATTGTCCGTCAGACGCTGGCGCAAGGCAGGAGTGATCGGTAGCTCCAGGTGATTATCCTGACTTTGCACCAGCCGCGTGGCCAGCACCTGCTCGCCATTCACAGTGACGATCACTCGCTGTGCCGGATGTTGCGGCAAAACGAATGCCATGACATCCAGCGCAATCGAGCGCGCCTCGGGCGATACCCGCAAGTCGAGCTGCGCCTGCTGCCCCGCCGACCATGTTCCCCAGCTTTCCGGGGCCGACCAACCGCTGGTCAACTGCCGAGCGGAGTAGTTGAAGTTCAGCGCCTGACCCGGACGCATCAGCGCCAGCAATGACATCCGCCGCCCTTCATCCTGCACGCTCAGGCACTGCGAACAACGTTTCCAGCCCGGCGCCAGCACCACCAGGTCATCTACTCTGGTCAGCACATCGGTTTCACTGTTGACGCTTTTCGCAGCATCGGCCAGCACGGAATCGTCGAGTATGTACAACGAGTCGGCATCGTATTGCCCTGATTCGAGCATGCGCTGCGTTTTCTGCCGGGCCTGATCCAGTGCTTTGGCACTCATGCGCCCCAAATAGACAGCGTCGGTTTTCAGGCCATGGGTCGCGGCGAAATCGGCAATCACTTGCCAGCGTTCAGACTGATTCTGCGGCATCAGACTGCGGATATTCGGGTAACGCGCCGCCGCACTCGCCCAGAACGGATCACGCATCGGCGTTGCCCATTCTTCGGACGGCGCCATCATCTTGCCGTTGCGCAAGCCCATCCAGCCGTTGCGCGTGTCGACAATCTGTATCGTCAATGCCAGTGCCAGCAGCGCGATGACGATGCGTGGCCGGTAACCGCGCACCAGCAAGAACATCACCATCAGGACGATCGCGTACAACACCGGCCAGAACATCCGCCCCGAGGCGCGAAAAACATTCGCCAGTTTGATGGCGATTTTCGGTAACGGGTAGCTGAACGTGTGTGCGCCGACACCGATCTGGTTCGATAGCGCGAACAACGATAAACCGATCAACGCCAGCAATAACCAAGGGCGAAGGCGAAGCTCATCCTTCAGCGGCTGGCGGTTTCTCAGCCAGCCAATCAGTGCCAACGGCACCAGCAACAACACGCCAAGGCCCGGATAGTTGAAGCCTTCGTAATCGCCACTGGCTTTCGGCAAATTCGGCAAAATCAACGACCAGCCTGCCGGATCCAATGGCGACAGCAAATTCATCCGGTACAAACCGAAACCGCCGGATTGCGCGCCATCAGCAATAGCGAAGTAACCGACCTGCCAGCAACACACACTCACCACAGCAAACAGCAACACGCCTTCGAGCAGCCCTTGGCGCCGAGTCAATTGTTGGCTGAAGGTCTTGCCGAGCAGATCCGCCACCCAGATCAGCGCCACCATCGCCAGCAGGTACGCATGCACCATCGCGGTGACCGCCAACAGCGCACCCCAGGCCAGACGACGTCGATACAGGTTCGGCAGCAACGCCAGGTACAACGCTGCCAGAATCAGAAAATGCCCGGACAGGGAAAGGTGCCCGCCCATGCGCAGGAACATCGGCGGCGAAAACACTAGCAAACCTGTGCCCAGCAAGCGAATCAGCGGATTACCCGTCATCAGCCCCAGCAGTTTCCAGCCAAACCAGGCTTGCAGAACGAAACACGCCAGCAGCCACAGGCCGAAGTACTGGAAGGTCGCCGGTAACCACGCGTTGAACGGTTTGAACAGCAACGCCAGCAGCGGATTGGAGTCGGAGAAAATAATCGAATTGCCCAACTCCAGACCATAGAACGGGTTAAGCCCCAGCGGAAAGGTCCAGGGTGAATGGCGGAAATATTCCCAGCCCAGATAATGCGTCGCCGGATCGCCCTGCTCCAGCCAGGCAATGTTTTGCGGGTCCAGCGCTTGCGGCCCGATCACGCAGAAAAATGCCAGAACGCCGAGCAGTAAAGGCAACAGGGACAGCGCCGGATGGTTTGGTGAAGCCTTCATCGATACGTCCAGAAATTGTGCAAGACAAAGGTGAACGCCGGAATCGTCAGCGCCACCGCAACGATGCCCAGCAGATAGTGCAGCCCGGCAGTCTGTGCGGCCCAGGCAACGAACATCGCCAGGAAAAAGCCGCCCACGGACACCAGCAAAAAACGCAGCAGCGTTCGTCCGTGCAAGCGGGCAGAAAAGCTCCAGGTGGTATTGACGACATAGGACACCACCGTCGCCACGGCAAACGCCACGCCGTTGGCCAGCGGCGGTTGCGCGACAATGAAATTGATGAACAGCACCGCCACCAACCCATGCAGCGCGGTGACGAACAGCCCGGTCACGGCAAAGCGCAAACCACGCTGGATCAATACGTTTTTTTCCGCCGAGGTCACGGTTTGTACGCCAGCACGAACACACTCAACCCGGCCAGACGGTTCAGGCCCATCAACGGCAGTTCAAGGCCGCACAAGGTTTTGAGGACTCCGTTCACCAGCGGATGATGACGCTTGAGTTGCGAACGCGGCGGCTGGGCTTGTGCGCCTTGCGGCAACAAGCGTAGTGCCGCTGCAATCGGAAACACCGCGCCGAAATAATAAGCACCGCGCTGCACCGTCAAACCGGCATCACGTGCCAGCGTTTCGAACTGAGCCAGGGTGTAGCGGCGCTTGTGCTCGAGAAAGTCGTCGTGACCGCTCCACAAGAACTGGAACGCCGGCACCGTCATCAGGAATCGACTGCCCGACGGCACTTTATCGACGTACATCTTGAGCAAACCGAGGTCGTCATCGACATGCTCCAGTACGTCCATCAACAACACCAGATCGGCATCGATGGTTTCGATCCCGCGACGGTAGTGCACCGGTTTGCCGGCGGTGGTCGCGCTGGAGTCGGCGGGATAGCTGATATCCACGCACCACGCTTCGCGTGCATCGGTGTGCTTCAGTAAATGGTGGGAAAAAAAACCCGAGCCGGCGCCGACATCGAGGATTCGCTTGATCGGTGCTTCACCGAGCATCCGGGTGGTGGCTGCGGCTTTCGAGCAGTAATACCAATGCTCGCCGATGTTGTCGCCGAGGATGTCGGTTTCCTTGAGATCCATGTATCAGTCCTTGGGGTCGTAGACGCGACGCACCAGAAAAACCGGCCGGCGTTTGGATTCGATATACGTGCGGCCCAGGTACTCACCGAGCACTCCGATGCCGATCAATTGCAGCCCACCGAGAAAGGTCACGGCCACCATCAGCGAGGCATAACCGGGCATGTCGACACCGTGAATCAACGTGCGCACGACAATGAAAATAGCGAAGGCAAAAGACACCAGCGACACCAGCGCGCCGACATACGTCCAAACCCGCAATGGCTCGGTGCTGAAACTGGTGATGCCCTCCAGCGCGAAATTCCACAATCGCCAACCATTGAACTTGCTCTGCCCCGCCACGCGCTCCGGACGTTCGTAATCGACGTGGGTGGTGCGAAAGCCGACCCAGGCGAACAGGCCCTTCATAAAGCGGCGGGATTCGGGCAGTGTCAGCAATGCGTCCACCACGCAGCGATCCATCAGACGAAAGTCGCCGACGTTTTCGGGTAAAGGTTGTTCGGCAATCTTGTTGTGCAGGCGATAGAACCAGTGAGCGGACGTCTGCTTGGCCCAGGTGTCGCTGCGACGGCTGATGCGGTGACCGAGCACCACTTCAAAGCCTTCTCGCCAGCGCTCGATCATCTGCAGAATGACCTCCGGCGGGTCCTGCAAATCAGCATCGATGGGTACCACGATCTGTCCGGTCGCGATCTGCAAACCGGCGGACAGCGCCGCTTCTTTGCCGAAGTTGCGGCTCAGGTCGACGATACGCAGGCGCACATCCTGACGCTGATGCTCGAGCAGGCGCTCGAGCGTGGTATCGGTGCTGCCGTCATTGACGAACACCAGTTCAAGATCGATCAACGCCTGCGTCTGAAAGACTTCATTGATGCGCCGCAGAAACGTGTCGAGGCTGTCCTCCTCGTTAAAAACGGGGACCACCAGCGATAACGTCACCTGCCCGGCCTGTTGCGTTCCGTGCTCAGTCAAAGGAGTGCTCTTTTTATAGGTTTGTCGGTCGCCGAACGATATTCGACGCCATGAGCCGTCCGGTATTAAGCAGGAGCATCGACGGTGTTGCAAGGAACAGACGGCGTCATATTGGCCAATCCAGACGCTGATCCGCGCGCTCTAGCTCGCGCCCTTCAGAAACATCCACGAACGATTGGAAACAAATGTCCGATAGCCAAAAAAACCGTCTGCGCTAGGCTTGCGACCATGCGCCACACAGGCTGTCGCACAAATGAATCGCATGGAGCGAACTGAATGTATTTCGAGATTTACAGGCAATCCAAAGGCACCCCGAGCACCGGCAAAGGGCAATGGCGCTGGAGGCTGAGGGCGGGTAACCACGAGACCATCGCCAGTGGCGAGTCGTATGTGAACAAGGCGGATTGTTTGCATGTGATCGGGTTGATCAAGGCTGTGCAGGGGGAGACGCCGGTGAAGGAGATTTAATGGTTTGTGGCATTCACTGCTGTAAATGACTGGATGCGGGAAGTGGTGTATGTCCTGCAGAAACGGGAAAGCCCCTTTGGTTCGATGCTGAGGGGCTTTCGTGTGCGTTCAAAATAAAATAGCGAAAACAGCACTGGGTCAACCCGGCACTTATGCACAAACGAAAAGCCCAGCAAACACGCTGGGCTTTAAGGCTAACAATATCTGCACCATTACTTACAAGATTCTGATCTGAGCTTCTTCGCAGACAGAATGACTGCTTTTTGCATCGCAATCGCTTCGTTTGCCGCAACGAGGTAGGCTTCTCGCCTCTCCTGTACGGTTCCCGTACGAAAAAAATCCGACATCGTGGTTGATGGTGCCTTTTTCTTGGTTTCGTCGCTTTCGCCTTTCATAAGGCTACTCCGTTCAAAATATGTTCGCACTGATCATGGTGTGGAAACAGAGTGAAAATCCTGTTTCTTTCGATTTTAATAATGGCCAGTTTCGCCACCTGAATCCACATCTATGCTGAGGTTTCATCAAAGAACTGAAGGTTCATTTATGGCTACCGTTACTTATCCCTGCTATTGGCAAAAAAAGGACGCGTCTGGACAATGGTATTGGATTTACTACGCCAGCAACGCTAAGGCGATTTCACGGAGTAGTGAGAGCTACGTAGCTAGGGCTGATTGCCAACGCTCAGTAGAGATAATGCAAGGCTCGGCAAGCTCAGCTGTCTTCTATGACAATTAAGAGATACGCCATAGAATCGAAAAAATAGAAACAAAAAAGCCCCGTAGCTTCTCAGCTACGGGGCTTTTTCTATGTAATGGCGGAGAGATAGGGATTCGAACCCTAGGTACCGGTGAAGGTACAACGGATTTCGAATCCGTCCCATTCGGCCACTCTGGCATCTCTCCAACGGCGCGCATCATAACAACACTTTTACCGAAAGCAAACCCTCTTTCGAAAATTTCTTCGTGCTATCAGATGCTTGCGTCGATTAAAGCGGTACGCCCAGACGATTGGCGACTTCTTCGTAGGCTTCGATGACGTCACCGAGGCCCTGACGGAAGCGGTCTTTGTCCATCTTCTTCTTGGTGTCCTTGTCCCACAGACGGCAGCCGTCCGGGCTGAACTCGTCGCCGAGGACGATGGAACCGTCGCTGAACACGCCGAATTCAAGCTTGAAGTCGACCAGCAGCAGGCCGGCGTCGTCGAACAGCTTGGTCAGCACTTCGTTGACCTTGAGCGACAGTTCTTTCATGCGAACCAGTTGCTCGGCGGTGCCCCAGCCGAATGCCACGACGTGGGATTCGTTGATGAACGGGTCGCCCTTGGCGTCGTCCTTCAGGAACAGTTCGAAGGTGTAAGGGTTGAGCTTCAAGCCTTCTTCGACACCCAGACGCTTGACCAGACTGCCGGCGGCGTAGTTACGCACGACGCACTCGACCGGGATCATGTCGAGTTTCTTGACCAGCACTTCGTTGTCGGCCAGCAGTTTGTCGAATTGGGTCGGTACGCCGGCCGCTTCGAGTTTCTGCATGATGAAGGCGTTGAACTTGTTGTTGACCATGCCTTTGCGGTCGAGCTGCTCGATGCGCTTGCCGTCGAACGCCGAGGTGTCGTTGCGAAACAGCAGGATCAAGCTGTCAGCGTCATCGGTCTTGTAAACCGATTTGGCTTTGCCGCGGTAGAGTTCTTCACGTTTTTCCATGATTGGCTCCGCTTGATATGTAGGTGGGCT
>NZ_JBITSX010000064.1:0-7028 GCF_044541255.1 Pseudomonas sp. NPDC085632
TGATATCCAGAGCAAATAGAGAGGCCGGCAGGTTGATGCCTTTCTCGTAAACCTTGTGGAGGCTGGTGCGTTCAATGCGCTTGCCGCGCACCACACCATTCATATCCGCAATCAGAAGGTCAACGTACAGAACCTCAGGATGTTCCTTAAGGAACGCGTTCGCTTCGTTAAGCTGAACGGCACGCGGGGGTACCGACATGATGCAACACCTTTGTTGTTAAAAATATCAATCATTGATCTTTTCTGGTTTCAGTCAACCCGAACGGCATGCCGAAGTCAAGCGAGGGCTTTTTTGCCCTAAAAAAGCGCTGCAAGGGCATTTATGGGGCACTTTGGAGCGTTTTTAACCCCTTGGAACACTTGCCACCCGCAGGCTTGAGCAGGCCGTGTTGTATTTTTTACGGGGGTGTTGTGTAAAAAAATGAACAAGGCTAAGCTCCGATCAAACCCATAACAGCAATAATACCGGGGTGCTTCATGTCTCGCCTGCCGTTAATCGGCATCACCGACTGCTCGCAACAGTCCGGTCTGCATGCTCATCACATCAGTGGCGACAAATCCGTCCGTAGCGCAGCCGGCATGGCTGACACGTTGCTGACGATGTTCCCGTCCATGGCCGTTCAAGCGCCAGCGTCCGATATTCTGGACGTACGGGAAAGCATCCTGCTTATGGCGTCCCCTTCCACTATAGATCGCTTTCATTTCCAAAGCCTGTGCCGCTTGCCAAGCCGTGCTCATGATTCTGCACGCCTGGACTGTGCACAGGAAATGCAACGCCAGCGTAAAGGGCAGGTAAGCTCCTCTTTCATTGTCTATGCGCGGTGCCAGGCATAAGCCGGTACTGCGCGAGCAAGCCCCCTTTAACGCGACGCTCCAAGCGTCAAACTTTGCCTGACATCACGTCAGGAGACTCAGCCCAGAGGCATTTATGAGTAACAACCTCGACCAGCTCACCGATTGGTTGAAAGACCACAAGATCACAGAAGTCGAATGCATGATCGCCGACTTGACCGGGATCACCCGGGGCAAGATCTCGCCGACCAACAAGTTCATCGCCGAAAAAGGCATGCGCCTGCCCGAGAGCGTGCTGTTGCAGACCGTGACCGGCGACTACGTCGAAGACGACATCTATTACGAACTGCTCGACCCGGCCGACATCGACATGATCTGCCGCCCCGACCAGAACGCCGTGTACCTGGTGCCGTGGGCCATCGAGCCGACCGCGCAGGTGATCCACGACACCTACGACAAGCAAGGCAACCCGATCGAGCTGTCGCCGCGCAACGTCCTCAAGAAAGTCCTCAAGCTCTATGCCGACAAAGGCTGGCAGCCGATCGTCGCGCCGGAAATGGAGTTCTACCTGACCAAGCGCAGCGACGACCCTGACTATCCGTTGCAGCCGCCGATTGGCCGTTCGGGCCGTCCGGAAATCGGTCGTCAGTCGTTCTCCATTGAAGCGGCGAACGAATTCGACCCACTGTTCGAAGACGTCTACGACTGGTGCGAACTGCAAGAACTGGATCTCGACACGCTGATCCACGAGGACGGCACGGCGCAGATGGAAATCAACTTCCGTCACGGCGACGCGCTGTCGCTGGCCGACCAGATTCTGGTGTTCAAACGCACCATGCGCGAAGCCGCGCTCAAGCACGATGTGGCCGCGACCTTTATGGCCAAGCCGATGACGGGCGAGCCGGGCAGTGCGATGCACTTGCACCAGAGCATTATCGACATCGAGACCGGCAAGAACGTCTTCTCCAATGAAGACGGGACCATGAGCCAGTTGTTCCTGCACCACATCGGTGGTTTGCAGAAGCTGATCCCGGAATTGCTGCCGCTGTTCGCCCCTAACGTCAACTCGTTCCGCCGCTTCCTGCCGGACACCTCGGCACCGGTGAATGTCGAGTGGGGCGAAGAAAACCGCACCGTCGGCCTGCGCGTGCCAGATGCCGGCCCACAGAACCGTCGTGTCGAAAACCGTCTGCCGGGCGCTGACGCCAACCCGTACCTGGCGATTGCCGCGAGCCTGCTCTGCGGTTACATCGGCATGGTTGAAGGCCTCAACCCGAGCGCGCCGGTGGTGGGTCGTGGTTACGAGCGCCGCAACCTGCGCCTGCCGCTGACCATCGAAGATGCGCTGGAGCGCATGGAAAACAGCGCGACCATCGAGAAGTACCTGGGCAAAACCTTCATCACGGGCTACGTCGCGGTAAAACGGGCCGAACATGAAAACTTCAAGCGCGTGATCAGTTCCTGGGAGCGTGAGTACCTGCTCTTCGCCGTCTGATACGCCAGGCGCGGCCCTGAAAAAGCCGCGCCTTCACCGATAACAAGGAGAATTGGCATGACCAGCAACAACCCGCAAACCCGCGAGTGGCAAGCACTCAGCAATGATCACCACCTGGCGCCGTTCAGCGACTTCAAACAGCTGAAAGAGAAAGGCCCGCGGATCATCACCAACGCCAAAGGCGTTTACCTGTGGGACAGCGAAGGCAACAAGATCCTAGACGGCATGGCTGGTCTGTGGTGCGTGGCCATCGGTTACGGTCGCGATGAACTGGCCGATGCCGCCGCCAAACAGATGCGCGAACTGCCGTACTACAACCTGTTCTTCCAGACCGCGCACCCGCCGGCACTGGAACTGGCCAAGTCGATCGCCGACGTCGCGCCAGAAGGCATGAACCACGTGTTCTTCACCGGTTCCGGCTCCGAAGGCAACGACACCATGCTGCGTATGGTTCGTCATTATTGGGCGATCAAGGGCCAGCCGAACAAGAAAGTCATCATCAGCCGCAAGAACGGTTATCACGGTTCGACCGTGGCCGGTGCGAGCCTCGGTGGCATGACGTATATGCACGAACAAGGCGACTTGCCGATCCCGGGCATCGTTCACATCGCGCAACCGTACTGGTTCGCTGAAGGTGGCGACATGTCCCCGGAAGCGTTCGGCATCTGGGCGGCCAATCAGTTGGAAGAGAAGATTCTCGAAGTTGGCGTCGACAACGTCGGTGCCTTTATTGCCGAGCCGATCCAGGGCGCCGGTGGCGTGATCATTCCGCCCGACAGCTACTGGCCGCGCATCAAGGAAATCCTCGCCAAGTACGACATCCTCTTCGTCGCCGATGAGGTGATCTGCGGTTTCGGCCGTACCGGTGAGTGGTTCGGTAGCGATTTCTACGACCTCAAACCCGACATGATGACCATCGCCAAAGGCCTGACTTCCGGCTACATCCCGATGGGTGGCCTGATCGTCCGCGACTCGGTGGTGGCAGTACTCAACGAAGGCGGCGATTTCAACCACGGCTTCACCTACTCCGGTCACCCGGTGGCAGCAGCGGTGGGCCTGGAAAACATCCGCATTCTGCGCGATGAAAAAATTATCGAGAACGCGCACAACGAAACGGCACCGTATTTGCAGAAACGTCTGCGGGAACTGAACGATCACCCGTTGGTGGGTGAAGTTCGCGGAGTCGGTCTGTTGGGCGCGATCGAGCTGGTGGAGGACAAGGCCACTCGCAAGCGTTACGAAGGCAAGGGTGTCGGCATGATCTGCCGCCAGTTCTGCTTCGACAACGGCCTGATCATGCGCGCTGTGGGCGACACCATGATCATCGCGCCGCCGCTGGTGATCAGCAAAGCGGAGATCGATGAGCTGGTTACAAAGGCACGCAAGTGTCTGGACCTGACCCTCAGTGCGTTGCAGGGCTAAGTGCTAGGCTCTGAGCGGGGGAGCTGCGGCGCACTCGCTCAAAGCTGTCAGAAAGGCTGGTCTTTTCTTGAAAGACCGCCTCGGATCTTGCCAGACTAGCCGCGGTTCCAGTTGTCCGGGTTCGGCCGCTGAACAAAGTGGTTCAAAAAAGAAAAATTTGGAGCATTACGCATGAAGGCATTAGGCAAAAAGCTCGCTGGCAAGACTCTGCTCGCCATGTCCCTGATGGGAATCATGGCGGCTGCGGCTCAGGCGGACGACAAGGTGTTGCACGTCTATAACTGGTCCGACTACATCGCCCCGGATACCATCAAGAAGTTTGAAGACGAGTCGGGCATCAAAGTCGTCTACGACGTCTTCGACAGCAACGAAACCCTCGAAGCCAAACTGCTCGCAGGCAAGTCCGGCTACGACATCGTCGTACCGTCGAACAACTTCCTCGCCAAGCAGATCAAGGCCGGCGTCTACCAGAAGCTGGACAAGTCCAAGCTGCCTAACTGGAAGAACCTCAACACTGATTTGCTCAAAGCCGTATCGGTCAGCGACCCGGGCAACGAGCACGCCTTCCCGTACATGTGGGGCTCGATCGGCATTGGCTTCAACGCCGAGAAGGTCAAGGCTGCACTGGGCGCCGACGCGCCTGTCGATTCGTGGGATCTGATCTTCAAGCCGGAAAACGCGGCCAAGCTGAAATCCTGCGGCATCAGCCTGCTCGACTCGCCAACCGAGATGATTCCGGTGGCGCTGCACTACCTGGGCCTGCCAACCGACAGCCAGAAGAAAGAAGACATCGACAAGGCTGAAGCGCTGATCATGAAGGTGCGTCCTTCGATCGCCTACTTCCACTCGTCCAAGTACATCTCCGACCTGGCCAACGGCAACATCTGCGTAGCGGTCGGTTACTCGGGTGACATCTACCAGGCCAAGTCCCGCGCGGCTGAAGCCGGTGACAAGGTGAAAGTCAGCTACAACATTCCCAAAGAAGGTGCCGGCAGCTTCTACGACATGGTCGCCAT
This sequence comes from Pseudomonas sp. NPDC085632, assembly GCF_044541255.1. Taxonomy (NCBI): domain Bacteria; kingdom Pseudomonadati; phylum Pseudomonadota; class Gammaproteobacteria; order Pseudomonadales; family Pseudomonadaceae; genus Pseudomonas; species Pseudomonas sp. NPDC085632. Next base: position 4,726 of record NZ_JBITSX010000064.1, read on the forward strand.
CCCTAAAGATGCCGAAAACGTCGAAGGCGCCTACAAGTTCATGACCTTCCTGCAGAAGCCGGAAATCATGGCGGAAATCACCAACGCCGTACGCTTCCCGAACGGTAACGCCGCTGCCACGCCACTGGTCGATAAAGACATCACCAGCGACCCGGGCGTTTACCCACCGGCTGACGTGCTGGCCAAGCTGTACGCGATTGCCGACTTGCCGGCCGCGACTCAGCGGATCCTGACCCGCAGCTGGACCAAGATCAAATCGGGTAAATAAGCCGGTTTGCAGCAGCAACCGCTGGCCGTCGTCCCCCGCGAAGGCGGCCAGCGGATTAATTAAATGACAGAAAGTTTTGCTGGAACGGTTTTTCGAGGGTAAGTTGCGCGCCGGTTTTGTTGCCGGGCAGCCATGACTGTCAGGCAGCGCGGGGCAACTTGGGCCCAACTAATTTAGAGGACCTCCACTTGCCTATTTTTTCTTCTTTGCGCAAAGCCCTGCTGGCCACTGCCGGCCTGACGATCGCTGTCGGAGCCCAGGCCGCCGGTACGGTGCATATTTATAACTGGTCCGATTACATCGGCGAGACCACCCTGGCGGATTTCCAGAAAGCCACCGGGATCAAACCGGTCTATGACGTGTTCGATTCCAACGAGACCCTGGAAGGCAAGCTGCTGGCCGGGCGAACCGGTTACGACGTGGTCGTGCCGTCGAACCACTTCCTCGGCAAGCAGATCAAGGCGGGCGCGTTCCAGAAGCTCGACCGCTCGCAGCTACCGAATTATTCCAACCTCGACCCGGCGCTGCTCAAGCGTCTGGAGCAGAACGATCCGGGCAACCTGTACGCCGTGCCGTACCTGTGGGGCACCAACGGCATCGGTTACAACGTCGATAAAGTCAAAGCCGTGCTGGGCATCGACAAGATCGATTCCTGGGGCGTGCTGTTCGAGCCGGAGAACATCAAGAAGCTGCAAAGCTGCGGCGTGGCATTCCTCGATTCGGCGGATGAAATGATGCCGACCGTGCTCAACTACATGGGCCTGAACGCCAACAGCACCAATCCCAAGGACTACGAAAAAGCCACGGCCAAGCTGCTCGCGGTGCGTCCTTACGTGACCTACTTCCATTCCTCGAAATACATCGGCGACCTGGCCAACGGTGACATCTGCGTGGCCATCGGTTTCTCCGGCGATATTTTCCAGGCCAAGCACCGCGCAGAAGAAGCCAAGAAGGGCGTGAACATCGCCTACTCGGTACCGAAAGAGGGCGGCGCACTGTGGTTCGACATGCTGGCGATTCCGAAGGATTCGTCGAACGTGAAGGAGGCTCATGCCTTCATCAACTATCTGCTGAAACCTGAGGTGATCGCTCAGGTCAGTGATTACGTCGGTTATGCCAACCCGAACCCGGGGTCGGACAAGCTGATGGAACAATCCATCCGTACCGATGCGTCGGTGTATCCACCGCAGGCCGTTATCGACAAGGCCTACGTATCGACCGAGTTGCCACCGAACATTCAGCGCCTGATGACCCGTAGCTGGACCAAGGTCAAGTCGGGGATGTAAGGCACACACTATCCTGGGTTCGCCTTGCGGGGCGAACTGCATTGTTTTTTTCTGGGAGTTTCGTAAATGGCAGTTGCCTCCGGCGCCTATAAGAAAGCCCTCGAGGGCGACCAGACACCGAAACAGGTGTTGGTCAAAATCGACCGGGTCACGAAGAAGTTCGACGAGACGATTGCCGTGGACGACGTGTCCCTGGAAATCAAAAAGGGCGAGATCTTCGCCCTGCTCGGCGGTTCGGGATCGGGCAAATCCACTCTGCTGCGGATGCTGGCAGGGTTCGAACGGCCCACGGAGGGGCGCATTTTCCTCGACGGCGTCGACATCACCGACATGCCGCCGTACGAGCGACCGATCAACATGATGTTCCAGTCGTATGCCTTGTTCCCGCACATGACCGTGGCGCAGAACATCGCCTTCGGCCTCAAACAGGACAAGATTCCGGCGGCTGAAGTCGATGCTCGCGTAGCCGAAATGCTCAAGCTGGTGCAGATGAGTCAGTACGCCAAGCGCAAGCCGCATCAACTGTCTGGCGGTCAGCGTCAGCGTGTGGCATTGGCGCGTTCGCTGGCCAAGCGGCCGAAGTTGCTGCTGCTCGACGAACCGATGGGCGCACTGGATAAAAAACTGCGTTCGCAGATGCAGCTGGAGCTGGTCGAGATCATCGAGCGCGTGGGTGTGACTTGCGTGATGGTGACGCACGACCGATTTCCACGCCGGCGGTGTCGGTCGGGATCAGTGCCAGACTGATG
>NZ_JBITSX010000064.1:7038-29195 GCF_044541255.1 Pseudomonas sp. NPDC085632
CGGGATCGCCCAGATCGGCAGCCCGATCGACATCTACGAAACCCCGACCAGCCGTCTGGTCTGCGAATTCATCGGCAACGTCAACATCTTCGAAGGCGAAGTGATCGACGACGCCGAAGGTCACGCGACCATCACCTGCAAAGACCTCGACCGGCAGATCTACGTCGGTCACGGCATCAGTACTTCGGTGCAGGATAAGTCGGTGACTTACGCGATTCGTCCGGAGAAGCTGCTGGTCACCGCCGATCAACCGACCTGCGAGTACAACTGGTCGAGCGGCAAGGTCCACGACATCGCCTACCTCGGCGGTCACTCGGTGTTCTACGTTGAACTGCCGAGCGGCAAACTGGTGCAGTCCTTCGTCGCCAACGCCGAGCGACGTGGCGCACGTCCGACCTGGGGCGATCAGGTCTACGTGTGGTGGGAAGACGACAGCGGCGTGGTACTTCGCTCATGAACATGCGCAAATTCAAACGCCGCATCAACCGAATAATCCCCAATGGCCGGCAGTTGGTCATCGGGGTTCCGTTCATCTGGCTGTTTCTGTTCTTCATGCTGCCGTTCTTCATCGTTTTGAAGATCAGCTTCGCCGAAGCCGACGTGGCCATCCCGCCGTACACCGAAATCTACACGTACGCCGAGCAGAAGCTGCAACTGCTGCTGAACCTGGGCAACTACGCGATGCTGGCGGGCGACGAGTTGTACATCGCCGCTTACCTCGGCTCGCTGAAGATGGCGTTTTTCAGCACGCTGCTGTGCCTGTTGATCGGTTACCCGATGGCCTACGCCATCGCCACCGCCCGTAAAGAGATGCAAACGGTGCTGGTGCTGCTGATCATGATGCCGACCTGGACCGCGATTCTGATCCGCGTTTATGCGTGGATGGGCATTCTCAGCAACAACGGCCTGCTCAACGGTTTCCTGATGAGCATGGGCTTCATCGACGAGCCGCTGCAGATCCTCAACACCAACCTCGCGGTGTACATCGGCGTCGTTTACTCGTACCTGCCGTTCATGATCCTGCCGCTTTACGCCAACCTGGTGAAGCACGATCACAGTCTGCTGGAAGCCGCCTCCGACCTCGGTTCGAGCACCTTCAACAGCTTCTGGAAAATCACCATTCCGCTGTCCAAGAACGGGATCATTGCCGGCTGCATGCTGGTGTTCATCCCGGTGGTCGGCGAGTTCGTGATCCCGGAACTGCTTGGCGGTCCGGAAACCCTGATGATCGGTAAAGTGCTCTGGCAAGAGTTCTTCAACAACCGTGACTGGCCGGTGGCGTCCGCGCTGGCGGTGGTGATGCTGGCGATCCTGATTGTGCCGATCATTCTGTTCAACCGCAGTCAGGCCAAGGAAATGGAGGGTAAAGAATGAAGCGCTTCCGTTTCTCCAGCCTGATGCTGGTCATCGGTCTGTTGTTCATCTACCTGCCGATGCTGATCCTGGTGATCTACTCGTTCAACGCCTCGAAACTGGTAACGGTGTGGGGCGGATGGTCGATCAAGTGGTACGTCGGCTTGCTCGACAACACCCAGCTGATGGGCTCGGTGCTGCGCTCGCTGGAAATTGCCTGCTACACCGCGGTCGCCGCGGTGGCGCTGGGCACGCTGGCCGCATTCGTGCTGACGCGCATCACCCGCTTCAAGGGCCGCACGCTGTTCGGCGGTCTGGTCACCGCGCCGTTGGTGATGCCGGAAGTGATCACCGGTCTGTCGCTGTTGCTGCTGTTCGTGGCCATGGCGCAGATGATCGGCTGGCCGCAGGAACGTGGCATCGTCACCATCTGGATCGCTCACACGACATTCTGTGCAGCGTATGTGGCAGTGGTGGTGTCGGCGCGTCTGCGTGAGCTCGACCTGTCGATCGAAGAAGCGGCAATGGACCTCGGTGCACGGCCGTGGAAGGTGTTCTTCCTGATCACCATCCCGATGATCGCGCCATCGCTGGCGGCGGGCGGCATGATGTCGTTCGCGCTGTCGCTGGATGACCTGGTATTGGCGAGCTTTGTGTCGGGTCCGGGTTCGACGACCCTGCCGATGGAGGTGTTCTCGGCGGTGCGTCTGGGCGTGAAGCCTGAGATCAACGCCGTGGCCAGCCTGATTCTGCTCGCGGTGTCGATCGTGACCTTCATGGTCTGGTTCTTCAGTCGCCGCGCCGAAGAAGCGCGCAAGAAAGCCATCCAGCAAGCCATCGAAGAAAGCGCAGCCGATTCTTGGAAACAGCCGGACGTGCGTCGCGCCCCGGCGCCGGAAGCGGCGTAAGACAATGGGGTTGATCACAAATCTGTGACCAACCCCAATCCCTGTGGGAGCGAGCTTGCTCGCGAAGAGGGCGTGTCAGTCGACTGAGATGTCGGCTGACCCACCGCATTCGCGAGCAAGCTCGCTCCCACAGGTTTTTTGGTGGTATTCAAGTCCAGGGGGATTGACGGATGACCTCAACGAAGTTCATCGGCTTGAACCCCGGCTCCTGATCCTTCAGCACATCGATCTTCACATTGCCGAACGTGGTCTGCGGACGATGCCGCAAGCCATCGGCAAACGCGCAGATAATGCATTCCTTGAAACCCTCTCCACGCGGGTGCGCATGCACCACCGCTTCACGCTGCACGGTGCTGAACGCCGCGTAATCCATCCCCAGCACATCCATTTCCACACCAGCCGTTACCAGCGCCACCGTCGGGCGCAGATGCTTCGGTACACCCGGCGTGGTGTGCAGGGCAATCGACAGCCAGACCTGTTCGATATCGTCATCGCTGAGCCCGTACGGTTTGAGAAACGCCGCCGCCGCGTTAGCACCGTCTACTTCGAAGCGCTCATCAGCGCTGCGATGACCTTCGACCAGGCCGAGGTCATGGAACATCGCGCCGACGTAGAGCAGCTCCGGGTCGTATGCCAGTCGTTGGCGTTCACCGCTCAGTGCGCCGAACAAAAATACCCGACGTGAGTGGTGGTAGAGCAGATCGGACTCGATATCGCGGATGTATTCGGTGGTAGCGCGGGCGAGGGCGCTGTCGGGGATTTTGATGCCGGCGATGGTTGTGGTCATGGGAGGTTTCCTCACTAAAACGCCGTTGTGGCGCTGATGGGGAAAGTCTGTGCCCGGCGCTGCAAGCGGACAATCGACGCATGGCTGCGATCCTTGCCATTCGACGCGCAAATCGTGCCAAGCTAAAAAGATCGCAGCCTGCGGCAGCTCCTACATGGGAACGCGGACACCTGTAGGAGCTGCCGAAGGCTGCGATCTTTTGCTCTTAAAGGGGGAATCCACAGCCATGAACAAAACCGTCGCCATCGTGGTGTTCGCAGGCGTGCAGTCACTGGATGTCAGCGGCCCCATGGATGTGTTCGCCGAGGCCAATCGCTTCTTGGCGGCCGAGGATCACTATCGGCTCGAAGTGATCGGCGTCGAACGCGGCCCGATGGCCTGCTCCAACGGGTTGAACCTGAATGCCCATTGGCATTTCAGCGAAGCACTAGACGCCTACGATCTGCTGCTGGTCGCCGGTGGGCCGCAATTGCCGTTCATGGCTTTTGGCGCGACGTTCGATGGTTGGCTGCGTGAGGCCTGCGCACGCGCACAGCGTTTCGGCTCGATCTGCAACGGCGCGTTCATGCTGGCGCGCGCCGGTTTGCTGGAAGGGCGCACCGTCACCACGCACTGGAACGATGCCGAGGCGTTGGCGCAGTTGTGCCCGTCGACGCGGGTTGAAGCCGATCGGTTGTATGTCGAGGACGGCACGCTCTACACCTCCGCAGGGGTTACGGCGGGGATCGATCTATCGTTGTACTTGCTCGCGCGTGATCACGGTGCTGAAGTGGCGCTAAGCGTGGCCAAGCGCTTGGTAGTGTTTACTCAGCGCTCCGGTGGCCAGTCGCAGTTCAGTCCGTTCCTGACGCCGCATGCGGAGCCGACGTCGGCGGTGGCGATGGTGCAGTTGTATGTATTGGCCAATCTGACTGGCGATCTGACGATTGCCGATCTGGCCAACGCGGCGAACATGAGTGCGCGCAATTTCTCTCGAGTGTTTGCGCGGGAAGCCAAGGTCACGCCGGCGGAGTTCGTCGAGCGGGCGCGGGTGGATGCGGCGCGGGTGATGCTGGAAAGTACTGCAGCGCCGTTGAAGACGGTGGCGTATCAGTGCGGGTTTCGTGACGCGCAACATATGCGCGGGGTGTTTAACCGGCGGTTGGGGGTGACGCCGCAGCAGTTTCGGCTGAATTTTGCGGCGATGGTTTGACCCTTACCCTCACCCCAGCCCTCTCCCAGAGGGAGAGGGGGCCGATTCGGGGATATTGGCGAGATACGCCGACGTGATGTTGCTGTACCGAATCCATAATCGACTCGATCTCTCAGGTCGGTGCATAGCGAAAGACACCTCGGTCAGTCCCCTCTCCCCCCGGGAGAGGGCTAGGGTGAGGGGCTTTTAATGTGCCCGCGCCGGCAACAACTTCAACGTACTGCGCGTATTCGCCGTCACCTCTTCGGCATTGAAATGCGCCTGCACATAAATCCCGTCGACATACGCCTCAGCCTGATCGTCATAGTGGCTGTCGAACGGCACACCGCTCTGCCCGACCGGGTTAATCGTCAACCCATGCGCCGGATCGGCAAAATCCACCAAGCGCCGCGTCGAAGGTCCGTAGGTCACCGGCCAAGGCGCAGGACCGATCCGTGCGGAAAAGTTGTTCGGCACTTCATGACTGCCCGGCGCCGCAAACGGCCCGACATTGAAAATCCGATCCAGCGGCTTCTGCTGTCCCAGCGGATGGCCGTGAGTCAGCGTATGCGCCGCGCCCCATTTCCACTCGGCAGAGTTATCGCCCAGGGTCAGCTTCAAGTGCTGCATGCTCGCCTGCCACGCTGTGCGCACGACATCGGCGCGGGTCTCTTTGGTCGGCGTGTTGCGGTTATCCCACCACGGCGAATCGGCATTCGCCGCCAGCTTCGGCAGTGCCGCATCAATCACCCGTGTCGACAGCAAGGTGTCGAAGAAATCATTGCCCAACTCATCACGCATCGACGCATCGGCAAGGTCGTAGAGGAACTGGTTGAACACCGTCGCACTGACCGAATCCAGCGGATAGTCGCCCGGCCATTGCGCCAGTTGCTCGACCAGTTTCAGTTGCGCCGGATCGCTGACCACCTCGCGCAACACCGGCAGCAACGGTGCGAGCAAGCGCGGGCCGTAACCGGTGGCGGTTCCTAGTTGCAGCTTCTGATTGGCCTCGTTGGTCCACTTAACGCTCTTGTCGCTGAGCTGGCGATTGAGTTGCTGCCCGCGATCGGCGAGGTTGTAGTAACCGGGAATCTCCATGCCCGTCGGTGATAGTGGCTGGAAGTTGGCCGAGACGATGTAGCCGCGTGCCGGATTCTCTTCCTGCGGGTTGGCGCTGAACGGGTAGAAACCGTCCTTGTCCGCCTGATTGCTGCTGCCGTCGAGGATGAATTCCGGACGTACTCCAGCCGGACGCTTGGGCAGCAATGCCGAGGCCCACCAGGCGATATCACCCTTGGCGTTGGCGTAAACCAGATTCAGTCCCGGCGCCTGTACCTTGGCCGCAGCGGCCCGTGCCTTGGCCAAGGTGTCGGCGCGATTGAGCTGGTAGAAACCTTCCAGGATCGGGTTCGGCGTTTCGAGAAAGGCCCACCACATCGCAATCGGGGTTTTGCCGGCAGCGGTGCCCAAGGCATCGTTGACGATCGGGCCGTGGGGCGATTGGCGCAGGGTCAAGGTCACCGGCGACTGCCCCTTCACGTTGATCTGCTGCTGTGTGACGACCATGTCGGTCCACTGGCCGCGATACCAGACCTGATTGGGGTTATCCGGGTTGACCTTCTCGGCGATCAGGTCCAGATCGTCGTTCTGGAACATGGTCAGGCTCCAGCCGAAATCGAGGTTGTGGCCCAGAAACGCGAACGGCACCAGCGCCTGATGATGGCCGTACAGCTCGAAGCCCGGCGCTGACAATTGCGCTTCGTACCACACCGACGGCACCGAGAAGCGAATGTGCGGATCACCCGCCAGCAGAGGCTTGCCGCTCTGGCTGCGGCTGCCGGCAATCACCCAGGCGTTGCTGCCTTCGAACTGCGGCAGACCGTTGTCGATCAGCGCCTGTTCACTGAGGCGGGCGAGGGCGTTGAGGTCTTTCCAGTCGCCGGCGGCGAGGGTTGGAGTCGACTTGCCATGATCTTTGGCGAGCACGCCCTTGGGCTGCCAGTCGAGGTCGAAGACGTTGAGGTAATCGGCGCCCAGTTGATCACGCACATAAGTCAGCAGCGGCTCGGTACGAAACGCCGCGGCGAAGCTGTAGGCCATGTAACCGGCGACGCTGATGCTGTCTTCAGCGGTGAACGGCCGCTTGGGGATGCCCAGCACGTCAAACTCGATCGGCGCGGCGTGCGTATCCTGATACTGGTTAATGCCATCCAGATAGGCTTGCAGGCCCTTCCACGCTGGCGACTGTTTATCGAGACTGGCGACATAACTGGCGGCGCGCTCGCGGATGCGCAGGCTGCGGAACAGTTTGTCGGTGTCGAGCAGCTTCGGCCCGAGGACTTCGGCCAGTTCGCCACGGGCTAGACGGCGCATGGCTTCCATCTGGAACAGGCGATCCTGGGCATGCACGTAGCCGAGGGCGCGGTAGAGGTCGGTTTCGTTCTCGGCGCGGATGTGCGGCACACCGCGCTCGTCGTAGCGCACGGTCACCGAACCTTGCAGGTTGCGCAGTTCGACCTGGCCCTGGCGCGTCGGTTGTTTGCTGTAGACATACCAGCCGACGCCGGCGAGCAGAACAACGATGAGCAAGCCAAGTACGATGAACACGCGCTTCATGGTGACTCCTTGTGCAGGCGGGATTGCCGCCCGTCGGGCTGCAAACAATTAGCACAGACCTTCTGTGCCGTGCAGCGCTGTCCTTGAAAAGTCCGGAATGCCTTACTGCGTCTCCACCGGCCACGGGCAGTAACAACCGACCGCCAGGGTGTGCGTGGCATTGACCGGGCGATCTTCCGTCAGGGCATTCAAAATCGGTTCGATAAAGCTGTTGCTGGAGTTGCAGGTCAGGCCTTCGCTGTACGGGCCGAAGTACGCCAGTTTGCCGCTGCGGTCCCAGATCGCCACGGCCGGGCTGGCGGGGACTTGTTCGGAGCCGGGCAATATCGTGAGGGTTTTCAGGCTGCTGAGGGTCGCGGGTAGCTGACCGTGGCTGCCAGCCTTTTGCACGGCGAAGAACTCAACGCCTTTGGCGCTGAACTGCTCGACCATCTCGGTCAGGTGCTGTTGATTGCCGACGTTGCACGGACAGGCCGGGTCCCAGAAGTGCACCAGACGAATCGGTCCGGGCCCGGCGAGATCGTCCGGCAGGCGCAACGGATCACCGGAAAACACCGCCGTGTGTTCGCTGAATGCGCGCAGATAACGCCCCTGAAACCAGTCATACGCGGCCCACAGCACACCGGCGCAGATCAGCGCGAGCAGGCTGGCAAACAGTGCGGTGCGGTAGGGCGAACGCATGGATTTGGTTCCTCAGAGGCGGGCTAGCTTGCCATGCTTGCTCCGACAGATGAATATCGCAGGCCGATAAAGTCTGTTTACCGCTTTGGAATTTCCGCATGCCTGCCACTTTCGATCCCGATCAAATCCGCGCCAGCCTCAAGCCTTTGGCCGAATGGCAGCCGTTGTCGGACGAGGCCAAGGCTTATCAGCGCTTTTACAAAACCGACTTTCCCGAGCGGGATGTCTGGCGTGGCATGGGCCGTTTCGAAGTCGATGGTTATGAAGTGGTCAGCCATTGCTGGTGGCCGGAGAAGGTCAAGGCGACGCTGTTTCTGCTGCACGGTTATTACGATCACACCGGGTTGTATCGGCATGTGATCGAGTGGGCGCTGGATCAGGACTTTGCGGTGATCGCCTGTGATTTGCCGGGGCATGGTCTGTCGAGTGGACCGCGTGCGAGCATTCGCGATTTTTCGGAATACCAGGATGTCCTGCAAGCATTGTTCGCAGAGGCGCAGTCTATTGGGCTGCCGCAGCCGTGGCATTTGTGCGGGCAGAGCACCGGCGGGGCGATTGTGGTGGATCACCTGCTCAATCATGGCGAAAACAGCCCGGCGCAGGGCCAGGTGATTTTGATGGCTCCGCTGGTTCGGCCGCGAGCGTGGGGCTGGTCGCAGCTGAGTTATTACCTGCTCAGGCCTTTCGTTCGGGGTGTTGCGCGACGCTTCAGCGAGAATTCCAACGATCCGGATTTCCTGCCGTTTCTGCAGGCCGATCCGTTGCAGCCACGACGCCTGCCGACGAAGTGGGTGGGGGCGCTGTCACGCTGGATCATCCGCGTCGAGCACGCGAAAAAAAGTCCGCGACGGCCGCTGATCATTCAGGGGCAGGCGGACATGACAGTGGACTGGCAGCACAATTTGCAGGTGATGAAGTGGAAGTTCGACCGGCCGCAGATCTTGCTGCTGGCCGAGGCGCGGCATCATCTGGCGAATGAGACGGTGGAGATGCGCGAGGAGTATTTCGAGTTTCTGAGCAAGCGTATCAGGGGCCGAAACCTCTAGCGTCTATGAGGGCCCCATCGCTGGCAAGCCAGCTCCCACAGGGTTACGAGTCGATCAACAATGTTGTGAACACCTGAGCAACCTGTGGGAGCTGGCTTGCCAGCGATGGCGGTCTATCTGGCGAAGAAGATCACTGCCCGACCGCAAGCCCTGCACGAATCGCCGCCAACGCCGCCTGGTAATACGCCTTGCCTTCAGCCGACTCGGCAAACGTCGCAAACTCTTCCAGCTCTTCATCCGACAGATCGCGATAAACGTAGAGCAGCGTGTTGTTCATGTCTGCGCCAATCTGATCCATCAAACGTTGGCGCTGACCATTGAGCATGCCCTGCGCCTGACCGCCACCGAGCAGCCCCGGAATCATCGAACTCAAACTGTCCGCCGCGACGCCGGCAATCGCCAGGCTTACTTCGGCGCCCGCTTCACGCGCCGGCAAGGCCTGAGCGAGGTGGCCAATGATCAGCAGACGGCTATCGCTGGCCTGCATCTTTGGTAGGCCCTTGGCATTTTTCGCCAGTTGATCGCGACGGGTTGCGAGCAATTCAGCCGCGACAATTTTCTTGCCCAGCGGTGATTGAAAGAAGGTCAGTGCCGGTTTCGGATCGGCAAGCTTCTGGCGCAGTTGCGCTTCGGCACGCTGATCCACGGCCTGCGGGGCAAAGCGCTGGTTGCTGTTGTTCACCAAGGCTTGAAACACGGCAGGCGGCAGGCTGTTCTGATAGCGCTGCTGCGCGGCACTCAGGGCGTCATTGAAATGCGCACGTTGATCTGGCCAGCCGGCGACCTTGTACAACTGATCATGGCCGTCCGCCCAGGCGGGCAAAACGCAGAACATCAACAGTGAAAAAAGCAAACGGCGCATAGGGACTCCTGTCAGCAGCGGACTATTCTCCGTGCGGTGCCGGTACTTGTCGAGAATTCGTAGCAAGCCGCCGCGTGGCTCTGTCGGATTTCTTGCCGCCGACATACTATGCGCGCCATGCAAATATCCTCTGAACACCCACTGCTGTTACGCATTGTCGATGACCTGGCCGAACACGGCTGGTCGCAGCAGAACATTTTCCTGCCCGCCGGTTTGACCCGCGAGCTGGCGGCCGAGTGCCGCAAACGTGAAGCCGAGGGTGAGCTGGCGCCAGCGGCGGTGGGGCGTGGGCCGTTTTCGGAGATCCGCGAGGGGATTCGTGGCGACCACATTCAGTGGATCGATCCCGGTCAGGCGGAGGCCAGCGATCGCTATCTCAACTTGATGGAGAGCCTGCGCGAGGCGCTCAACCGTGGCTTGTTCCTCGGTCTTGAGGATTTTGAGTGCCATTTCGCCTTGTATCCGCCCGGCGCTTTTTACCGCAGGCATGTCGACCGTTTTCGCGACGATGACAAGCGCATGGTGTCGGTGGTGGTCTATCTCAATGACGCCTGGCTGCCGGAGGACGGTGGTCAGTTGCGCATGTACCTGAACGATGAACGCGTGCACGACGTGCAGCCTACGGGCGGTTGTCTGGTGGTGTTTCTTTCCGGCGAAGTGCCTCATGAAGTGCTGCCGGCGCACCGCGAGCGCTTGTCGCTGACCGGTTGGTTCCGCCGCCGTGGCAACGAGCCGTTCTGAGATGGACAGGATTCTGGTCAGTCGCTGCCTGTTGGGTCATCGCGTGCGTTATGACGGCGGTGCGAGCGGGCCGTTTGATTTGCTCGAGCAGTGGATTGCCGAAGGGCGGGTGGTGCCGTTGTGTCCGGAGGTCGCGGGCGGATTGCCGACGCCACGGGCAGCGGCGGAGATCCCGGGCGGGCAGGGGGGTGAAGTGCTGGATGGTGTCGCGGCGGTGATCACCACCGAGGGCGAAGATGTCAGTGCGCAGTTTCTCGATGGCGCGCGGCAGGCGCTGGCGTTGGTGCAGAAGCACGGGATTCGTGTGGCGGTGCTTAAGGCCAACAGTCCCTCCTGTGGAAACCTGCTGACCTATGATGGCACGTTCAGTGGTGTCAAAGTCAGTGGCGAGGGCGTGACGGCTGCGTTGCTTAAACGCCATGGTGTGCAGGTGTTCAGCGAGCTTGAATTGGCTGAGGCGGCAGTGTTCCTGGCGGCTTTGGACTGATCCGGAATCGTTGCCCTCACCCCAGCCCTCTCCCAAGGGGAGAGGGGGCCGACCGAAGTGTCTGGCGCTATTCATCGACCTGAAAGACCTTGTCGATTATGGATCCGACACAGCCATGACCGATCGATTATGGATTCGACAAAGGCATGATCAGTCGATTTCGGATTCGGTATAGCCATTTCAGGTCGGCGTACCTCTAAAGCATCCCCGGATCAGTCCCCTCTCCCTCTGGGAGAGGGCCAGGGTGAGGGGCTTTTAAGGCTTCAACCACTTCTCGGTCAACGCCGCCAAACGCCCATCGGCCTTGATCCGCTGCATCGCGCTCTCAAGACTGGCCTGAAACGCCGGATTACCTTTCTGAAACGGAATCGCCAATTCGACCGGCTCCGCCGCTTTCGGCTTCTCTTCAGTCAGCGCCTGCACCAGCACCATCGGCCGTGGCTGCTCATCCTTCTTTGCCAGCAACTGCGAATCGACCTTGCCGTAAGACTCGCTGAAGTCGAAACGATCCTTGAGTTCGGGTGTCAGTGCTATGTGGTTGAGCGCAACGTCGTACTTGCCGCTCTCAACGCCCTGGAGCAGATCGGCCTCGTCAGTGACGATAAAGTCAGCGCGCACATCCAGTTCGTTGGCCAACAGTTGCCCAAGCTCGACCTCGAACCCCGTGAGTGTGTCGCCTTCCTTGAAATTGAAGGGCGGTGTATTAGCCTCAAGGGCAATGCGCAGCTCGCCACGGTCGTTGACGTCATCAATCAGTTCGGCGTGAGCCAAAGGGCTCAAAAGGGGTAGCAGGCAGATCAGGCCAGGCAGAAAGCGCATGGTCACTCCTTTGAAATCATTATCGCGACCCTCTGATTCAGGCTCGCTTTGCTATGGTTGTCGAGTGCCTTCGACAACGAATGGTCATGAAGTTGTCATGACCGTGCGGATTTTACGGAAAAACTGGAGAAGAAAATGAAAAGCTTTATGTCACGTGCAGCGTTCGCGGGTGTGCTGATGGGCGTTTCGGTGCTGGCCAGTGCGGCGACACCGGCCCCCAAAGGTGCCGAAGTGTTCATCGTTTCTCCCGAAGACGGGGCCACGGTTTCGCAGACCTTCACCGTCAAGTTCGGTACCAAGGACGTCGCACTGGCGCCGGCCGGTGACGTCACCAAGAACACCGGTCACCATCACCTGCTGATCGACGCCAAGGAAATTGTTCCTGCCGGTTCGGTCGTCCCTACCGATGCCAACCATATGCACTTCGGCAAGGCGCAGACCCAGGCTGACATCAAGCTCGCCCCGGGCAAACACACCTTGCAGCTGGAACTTGGCGACAGCGGTCACATGGCATTCGACCCGCCCATCGTCTCGAAGAAAATCACCGTCAACGTCGAATAAGTTTTCGCCGTGCATGAAAAAGGGAGCCCGAAGGCTCCCTTTTTTTATCGCTCAACGCTCAATCAGAACAACACGCGGCTACGGATAGTGCCGTTGATGTGCTGCAGCTTCTCTTGCGCCAGATCCGAGTATTCGGCGTCGACGTCGATCACCACGTAGCCAACTTTCTCGTTGGTCTGCAGGAACTGACCGGAGATGTTGATGCCATTTTCGGCGAAGACCTTGTTGATCTCGCTCATCACGCCCGGGATGTTCTCGTGGATGTGCAGCAGGCGGTGCTTGCCAGGGTGAGCCGGCAGGGCCACTTCCGGGAAGTTCACCGACGAAACCGACGTACCGTTGTCGCTGTACTTGACCAGTTTCTCTGCCACTTCCAGACCGATGTTGGCTTGCGCTTCGGCGGTCGAACCACCGATGTGCGGGGTCAGGATCACGTTGTCGAGGCCACGCAGCGGGCTTTCGAACTCTTCGTCGTTGGAGCGTGGCTCGACCGGGAATACGTCGATGGCCGCGCCGATCAGGTGCTTGTCCTTGATCGCGTCCGCCAGGGCGTCCAGTTCGACCACGGTGCCGCGCGCGGCGTTGATCAGGATGCCGCCCTTCTTGATGGCGCGGATTTCCTTCTCGCCGATCATCCACTGGGTCGCAGCGGTTTCCGGAACGTGCAGGGTGACGATGTCGGACATGCCCAGCAGTTCGGTCAGGCTGCCGATCTGAGTAGCGTTGCCCAGTGGCAGCTTGGTCACGGTGTCATAGAAGTACACCTGCATGCCCAGGCCCTCAGCCAGAACCGACAGCTGCGTACCGATCGAGCCGTAGCCGACGATGCCGAGTTTCTTGCCACGGATCTCGAAGGAGTTGGCTGCGGATTTGATCCAGCCGCCACGGTGGCAGGAAGCGTTTTTCTCCGGGATGCCGCGCAGCAGCAGGATCGCTTCGGCCAGCACCAGTTCCGCTACGGAGCGGGTGTTGGAGTACGGCGCGTTGAACACGGCGATACCGCGCTCGCGGGCAGCACTCAGGTCGACCTGGTTGGTGCCGATGCAGAAACAGCCGACCGCAACCAGCTTCTTCGCGTGATCGAAGATCTCTTCGGTCAGTTGGGTGCGCGAACGAATGCCGATGAAGTGAGCGTCAGCGATCTTTTCCTTGAGCTGGGCTTCCGGCAAGGAACCTGTCAGGTATTCGATGCTGGTGTAGCCCGCCGCCTTGAGGACGTCGACAGCCGATTGGTGGACGCCTTCGAGAAGAAGGAACTTGATCTTGCTCTTATCGAGAGAAGTCTTGCTCATCTGCGTAAACCTGTATCCCGGAGAAAAATGGCAGGAAATGGTCAACAGACGCTGACCCGGACGACAAGAAAGTCGTCTCCGCGGATCTGGCCTTGGGCACTGTCCTGCGGGGTCGATATGCTAGCATAGCCTCCCCGCTAAACACTCATTCCTGCGACGTGAAGCGTTCTCAGGATGACCATGAATTGTTCGAGAGTTCTGTCGATGACCAATCCTGCCCTGATTGATGAACTGAAGACCCTGGTCGAGCCTGGCAAGGTCCTGACCGACGCCGACTCCCTGAATGCGTACGGCAAGGATTGGACCAAGCACTTCGCCCCGGCGCCCAGCGCCATCGTGTTTCCCAAGACCATCGAGCAGGTGCAGGCCGTGGTCCGTTGGGCCAACGAACACAGGGTCGCACTGGTGCCATCGGGCGGGCGCACCGGGCTGTCTGCCGCCGCAGTGGCCGCCAACGGCGAAGTGGTTGTCTCGTTCGACTACATGAATCAGATTCTCGACGTGAACCTCACCGACCGTACCGCCGTTTGTCAGCCGGGCGTGGTCACTGAGCATTTGCAGAACGTTGCCGAAGAAAAGGGCCTGTACTACCCGGTCGACTTCGCCTCGGCAGGTTCCAGCCAGATTGGCGGCAACATCGGCACCAATGCCGGCGGGATCAAGGTTATTCGCTACGGCATGACCCGCAACTGGGTGGCCGGCCTGAAAGTCGTCACCGGTAAGGGCGATGTGCTCGAACTGAACAAAGACCTGATCAAGAACGCCACCGGTTACGACCTGCGTCAGCTGTTCATTGGCGCTGAAGGCACCCTCGGCTTCGTCGTCGAAGCGACCATGCGCCTCGATCGTGCGCCGAAAAACCTCACCGCGATGGTCCTCGGCACCGCCGATTTCGATTCGATCATGCCGGTGCTGCACGCCTTCCAGGGCAAGCTCGACCTGACTGCCTTCGAATTCTTCTCCGACAAGGCCCTGGCCAAAGTCATGGGTCGTGGCGATGTGCCGGCGCCGTTTGAAACCGATTGCCCGTTCTATGCGTTGCTGGAATTCGAAGCGACCACCGAAGAAGTGGCCAACAGCGCGCTGGAAACCTTCGAGCACTGCGTCGAGCAGGGCTGGGTGCTGGACGGCGTGATGAGCCAGAGCGAAACCCAGTTGCAGAACCTGTGGAAACTGCGCGAGTACATCTCCGAAACCATCTCGCACTGGACGCCGTACAAAAACGACATCTCGGTCACCGTGTCGAAAGTGCCGGCATTTCTGAAGGAAATCGACGCGATCGTCGGCGAACACTACCCGGACTTCGAAATTGTCTGGTTCGGCCATATCGGCGACGGCAACCTGCATTTGAACATCCTCAAACCGGATAACCTGAGCAAGGACGAGTTCTTCGCCAAGTGCGCGACCGTCAACAAGTGGGTGTTCGAAACCGTCGAGAAGTACAACGGTTCGATCTCCGCCGAGCACGGTGTGGGCATGACCAAACGCGATTACTTGACCTACAGCCGTTCCCCGGTTGAGATCGAGTACATGAAAGCGGTGAAAGCGGTGTTCGACCCGAACGGCATCATGAACCCGGGCAAGATTTTTGCGGTTTGAGCGGCAATCTTTGATGAATCAATGAAGGCAGGAGTCGGTAAATGAGCTATCAGCACCAGTACGTCGACGGCACGCGCATCCATTTCCCGATCGGGAAAGTCGTGTGCATTGGCCGTAATTACGCCGAACACGCCAAAGAACTGGACAACCCGGTGCCTACCGAACCGTTGCTGTTCATCAAGCCGGGCAGTTGCGTGGTTGAGCTGGAAGGCGGTTTCGCCATTCCGACCGAGCGCGGTTCGGTGCACTACGAAGCGGAAATCGCCGTGTTGATCGGCAAGCCGTTGTCGACCAAACCGAGCCGTGAAGAAGTGCTCGACGCGATCTCCGGTTTCGCCCCGGCGCTGGACCTGACCCTGCGCGACAAGCAGGCCGAGCTGAAAGCCAAGGGCCTGCCGTGGGAAATCGCCAAGTCTTTCGACGGCGCGGCGGTGATCGCCCCGTTCGTGGTCGGCAGCACCTTTGCTGACCTGACCGACATCGGCATTCGCCTGACCATCAACGGCGAAGTGCGGCAGGACGGCAACAGCAGCGCGATGCTCAACCCGATCGTGCCGATGATCCAGCACATGGCCGGCTGCTTCTCGCTGCAGGCCGGTGACGTGATCCTCACCGGTACGCCGGTGGGCGTTGGCCCGCTGAACGTGGGCGATGACATTGTCCTCGAACTGGTCGGCGCGAGCAGCTTCACCAGCGGCGTGCGCTAACTGCCGCACTGCAAATCCCCTGTGGGAGCGAGCCTGCTCGCGAAGGCGCCAGGTCAGTCGACATCATCGTTGCCTGACACTCCGTCTTCGCGAGCAGGCTCGCTCCCACATTTGTTATGGGATCCACCTTGCAAACGTGAAGGGCAATCCCGCCATTTGCCGTTTTTTTCACATCCTGTACGGATAATTCCTCTCATTCTGGCGTCTGAGCCGGCCTCTTTGTGCTATTACCCTTAGCCTGAATTTTCGGAACGCGTCCCTCGATGTCATCTCAAACTCAGCTCAAACCCACTCGCCGTTCACGTTTCGCCCTGCGTTGGTATGTCTGGCTCTTGCTGGTGGTTGCCGCCGCGTATGCCTTGGCGTTTGCCATGCATTGGGATGATCGCGGTGTGCTTTGGCTGCAGGAGCGCTTCGAAAGCCAGGCCGAGCAGAAGGAAAGTATCTGGCTACCGGACTATCGGGTGGTGATCGATGCCAAGCCCCTGACGGGGATGGAGAAGGACGAGGCGTCGGATCTGTCGTACAACCCGCAGACCAAAACGCTGTTTTCGGTGATGGGAAAAAACCCGTTTCTCGCTGAGCTGACGTTGCAGGGCGATGTACTGCGCAAGATGCCGCTGGTGGGCTGGAGCAATCCGGAAGGCCTGACCGTTATGGAAAACGGCCTGATGGCGATTGTCGATGAGCGCCAGCACATGCTGTCGATCGTCAAGGTCGACGCCGACACCCGCGAATTAAACATCGCCGACTTCCCGAAATACGATCTCGGCCCGTCGAAAGACCAGAACAAAGCCTTTGAAGCGATCACCTGGGACTCGCACAACCAGCAATTGCTGCTGGGCGAAGAGCGTCCGCCGGCACTGTTCACCTGGAAAAGCGATGGCAGTCAGACCCTCAAGGGCGACAAGCAAAAACTCGCCAGCGATGAGCTGGATATTCGCAATCTTTCGGCGCTGGCGATCGATCCGCGCACTCGGCACACACTGGTGCTGTCCGCTGATTCACACCTGCTGCTGGAGCTGGACGAGAAGGGCGAGCAAGTCAGCTTCATGACCCTGCTCGGCGGCTTCAACGGTTTGAAGAACACCATCCCCCGCGCCGAAGGCGTGACCATGGACGAGGCGGGCACGCTGTACATGGTCAGCGAACCCAATCTGTTTTACCGCTTCGACAAACAGCAATAACTGTCCTCGCGGTAATTTCAGACAAGTCTGATTGTCCTGACAGGCAAGTGGCCATTAAGCTTCAGTTCAGACAGGCGTGATATTTCATCCGCCTGTTCTGATCCCGAGCTCACCCGAATGCGTCGACTTGCCCGCCCAAAGCCTCTGATTATCCTCCTGACGGTTATTGCCCTGATCGCGTTGATTGCGATCGGCCAATACATGCGCCTGTTCGAGCGCGCCTGGTTCAACCTGCATACGCTGTGGCAACCGCTGAGCAGTGAATCCATTGCGTTGGACCAGTATCGAGTCGAGATTGAGGCGCGGGTCATTGAGGGTCTGGACGACGACGTTTCGGCGCTGACCTTCGATCCGGTACGCAAAAGCCTGTTCACCGTCACCAACAAGAACTCCGAACTGATCGAACTGTCGCTGGAAGGCAAGATCCTGCGCCGCATCGCACTGATTGGTTTTGGCGATCCGGAAGCGGTCGAGTTCATCAGCGCCGACACTTATGTGATCACTGACGAGCGCCAGCAGCGGCTGATCAAGATTCACCTGGAAGCAGACACCACCTTCCTCGACGCGGCGGACGCCGAGCAGATGACCCTCGGCGTGCACATGGCTGGCAACAAGGGTTTCGAAGGGCTGGCGTACGACTCGGTGGGCAAGCGTCTGTTTGTCGCGAAAGAGCGCAATCCGATGTTGATCTACGAAGTGCATGGCTTTCCGCATTTCAACCCGGAGAAGTCCTACGCGGTGCATGTGATCAACGATCCCAAGCGTGACGCCGGGATGTTTGTGCGCGATCTGTCGAGCCTGCAATACGACGAGCGCAGCGGCCATTTATTGGCGCTGTCGGATGAGTCGAGATTGATTCTGGAGCTGGATGTCGATGGACGACCGTTGAGCACCATGTCCATCAGTGGTGGCCGGCAGGGTTTGAAGAAGACCGTGCCGCAGGCGGAAGGCATTGCGATGGATGATGACGGGACGCTGTACCTGGTGAGCGAACCAAACCTGTTTTACGTCTTCAAAAAAACCACTCAACCCTGACAAACGCCGCAAAACACTGTGGGAGCTGGCTTGCCAGCTCCCACAGGTTTATTCGTCTGCCCATACATTTTCGGGCAGTTTGGCTTACTCAGCCTTGAGGGTTTTCACGCCTTCGGGGGTGCCCAGAAGCAGCAGGTCCGCCGGACGCGCCGCGAACAGGCCGTTGGTGACCACGCCGACGATCGCATTGATCTGCGCTTCCAGCTCCACCGGGTTGGTGATCTGCAGGTTGAACACATCAAGGATGATGTTGCCGTTGTCGGTCAAAACGCCTTCGCGGTATACCGGGTCGCCGCCCAGTTTCACCAGTTGGCGGGCGACGTGGCTGCGGGCCATCGGGATCACTTCAACCGGCAGCGGGAACTCACCCAGCACCGGCACCAGTTTGCTGGCGTCGGCGATGCAGATGAAGGTCTTGGCCACGGCCGCAACGATCTTCTCGCGGGTCAGTGCGGCGCCGCCGCCCTTGATCAGGTTCAGGTGCGCATCGCTTTCGTCGGCGCCGTCGACGTAGAACTCCAGATCGCTAACCGTGTTCAGTTCATACACCGGAATCCCGTGGCCCTTGAGGCGCGCGGCGGTGGCTTCCGAGCTGGCGACCGCGCCATCGAATGCGCCCTTGTGCTGGGCCAAGGCGTCGATAAAGCAGTTGGCGGTGGAGCCGGTGCCGACCCCGACGATGCTCTTGTCGTCGAGTTTCGGAAGGATGAAGTCGACGGCGGCCTGAGCCACTGCCTGTTTGAGTTGATCCTGGGTCATGCGGGCTCCGGAAGCGGGCAAGGTGAGAACGGAAAGGCCGGCATTATAGCCGCAAGCGTGGCTAAAACCTCTGGATTCGTGTGGTCGTGCGGGCAAAAGCCGGGTTAGACTCCTCGGTCCCGCTCAACCGCTCAGTGATGCTTTCCGATGCTCGAACAGTACGTCAAAAAGATCCTCACCTCGCGCGTTTATGACGTTGCCGTAGAAACCCCGCTGCAGAACGCCCGCCAGCTCTCTGAACGGCTGGGCAATGACATTTGGCTCAAGCGCGAAGACTTGCAGCCAGTGTTCTCGTTCAAGATTCGCGGTGCCTACAACAAACTGACGCAACTGAGCGATGAAGAGCGCGCCCGTGGCGTAGTCACCGCGTCGGCGGGCAACCACGCGCAAGGTCTGGCCCTGGCGGCGAAAGTGCTGGGCGTGAAAGCCACCATCGTCATGCCCAAGACCACTCCCGAGATCAAAGTCGAAGGCGTGCGTTCGCGCGGCGGCAAAGTGGTGCTGCACGGGGATTCGTTCCCGGAAGCCCTGGCCTACTCGCTGAAACTGGTCGATGAAAAAGGTTACGTCTACATCCACCCCTACGACGATCCGCACACCATTGCCGGGCAGGGCACCGTGGCGATGGAAATTCTGCGCCAGCACCCGCAGCCGCTGGACGCGATTTTCGTCCCGGTCGGTGGCGGCGGTCTGATCGCCGGTATCGCCGCGTACGTGAAGTACCTGCGCCCGGACATCAAAGTCATCGGCGTCGAGCCGGACGACTCCAACTGCCTGCAAGCGGCGATGGCCGCCGGTGAGCGCGTGGTGCTGCCGACCGTGGGCATCTTTGCTGACGGCGTGGCGGTGGCGCAGATTGGCCAACACACTTTCGACATCTGCAAAGATTACGTCGATGAAGTGATCACCGTCAGCACCGACGAAATCTGTGCGGCCATCAAGGATATCTACGACGATACCCGCTCGATCACCGAACCTGCCGGCGCGTTGGGCGTGGCGGGCATCAAGAAGTACGTCGAGCAGCGCGGTGTCAGCGGCCAGACGTTTGTTGCCATCGACTCCGGCGCCAACGTCAACTTCGACCGCCTGCGCCACGTCGCCGAGCGCGCCGAATTGGGCGAAGGCCGCGAAGCGATCATCGCCGTGACCATTCCCGAGAAGGCCGGCAGCTTCAAAAACTTCTGCGAAGCCATCGGCAAGCGCCAGATCACCGAATTCAACTACCGGTACAACACCGGCAGCGAAGCGCACATCTTCGTTGGCGTGCAGACCCATCCGGAAAACGACCCGCGCAGCGCACTGCTGGCGAGCTTGACCGAGCAGGGTTTCCCGGTCACCGATCTGACCGACAACGAACTGGCCAAGCTGCACATCCGCCACATGGTCGGCGGGCACGCGGCGCACGTGATTGATGAAGTGGTGTTCCGCTTCGAGTTCCCGGAGCGTCCGGGGGCGCTGTTCAACTTCCTTAATAAGCTCGGTGGGCGCTGGAACATCTCGATGTTCCACTACCGCAACCACGGCGCTGCCGATGGCCGCGTGGTCGCGGGCCTGCAAGTGCCGCACGACGAGCGTCATCTGGTGCCGGCAGCGCTTGAAGAAATCGGCTACCCGTACTGGGATGAAAGCGAGAACCCCGCCTATCAGCTGTTTCTTGGCTGAGCGGCTACGCTGATGGGCATGGCCCAAGGAAGAGAAATTCATGGAAACCCTGACCACCCTGAAAGTAATTCACGTCGCGGCGACCGTGGTGATCCTCGTCAGCGGGTTGGGGCTTGCCGCTCTGACCTGGCGTAATCGCAGCGAAGGGCCGGCCAGCACGATGCAACGTCCTTGGCTGTTTATCTGGTGTTTGATGCTGATCGCGATGCTCAGCATGCCTTTCACCGGCTGGTGGCTGGTGCACCTGATTGGCTGGCCGTTGGGGCAGTTCTGGATTCTGGGGTCCAGCGTGATCTATGCCGTGGCCACGTTCAGTGCAGTGTGGCTGTTGGTGAGGCTTAATCGGTTGTGGACTGGCGGAGTTGGTAACTGGAAATTCACGCTGGCGCTGGCGATTGTCAGCGGCATCGGATTTCTCGCCATTGCCGGGTTGATGGGGGCCAAGCCTGTTTAAGGCTATATACCGAGTCGAGCCAATCGCTGGCAAGCCAGCTCCCACAGGGATCTTCAGTGAACACGGATATTGTGGGCAGCCGAAAAACCTGTGGGAGCTGGCTTGCCAGCGATGGCGTAATCAGTCGCGCAACGAAATCACCGGCCAGCCACGCTTCTGGGCCTCGGCAAGGAGATTCGGATCCGGATCAACCGCCACCGGATTCGCCACCTGCTCCAGCAACGGCAGATCATTCATCGAGTCGCTGTAGAAATAGCTGTCGTCCAGCGAATACCCGGTCTCTTCCAGCCAACGGTTCAGGCGCGTCACCTTGCCTTCGCGGAAACACGGAATATCCGTGCTGCGCCCGCTGTAACGGCCATCGACCATTTCGCATTCGGTGGCAATCAGGGTTTCAACGCCCAGACGCACAGCAATCGGCGCGGTCACGAAGCGGTTGGTCGCGGTGATGATCACCAGTTTGTCGCCGGCGTCGCGGTGCTTTTTCAGCAGCTCCAGCGCTTTGGGCAGCATGATCGGCTCGATGCAGTCGCGCATGTAATCGCTGTGCCATTGATCGAGTACGGCCATTTCGGTGCGGCCAAGGATCTCCAGGCAAAAGTTCAGGTACGCGGCGTTATCCAGTTTGCCGGCCAGGTAATCCTGATAGAACTCGTCGTTGCGCGCTTTGTACGCAATCGGGTCGAGGAAGCCGCGTTCACACAGATAGTCGCCCCAAGCGTGATCGCTGTCGCCGCCCAGAAGGGTGTTGTCCAAATCGAAGAGTGCCAGGCGCATTGCAGTTACCCGCTGATAAGTCTGTAAAAAGGCGACAAGAATACGGTCTTTTCACAAGAGTGCACATAAGGTAGGAAGCTTCGTTGCCGCCTTATCAACCTTTGTGGAACAATGCGGCGACATGCGTTTGCGAGGTTGTTGCCGTGATCGACCCCGATGGTTTCCGCCCCAATGTCGGGATCATTCTGACGAATGACGCCGGCCAGGTGCTATGGGCTCGCCGTATCAATCAAGATGCCTGGCAGTTTCCGCAAGGGGGAATCAACCCTGAAGAGACGCCGGAAGACGCCTTGTACCGCGAGCTGAACGAAGAAGTTGGCCTGGAACGTGAAGATGTTGAAATACTGGCCTGTACTCGGGGCTGGTTGCGCTATCGTTTGCCGCAACGCCTGGTGCGTACGCACAGCCAACCGCTGTGCATCGGCCAGAAACAAAAATGGTTTCTCCTGCGCCTGATCTCCAACGAGCAGCGGGTGCGGATGGATTTGACCGGTAAACCGGAGTTCGATGGCTGGCGCTGGGTCAGCTATTGGTATCCGTTGGGCCAGGTGGTGACATTCAAGCGCGAGGTGTATCGCCGCGCCCTCACAGAGCTTGCCCCGCGCCTTTTAGCGCGCGAAGCCGACATCGAATTCGAGTACATCAATATAGGC
>NZ_JBITSX010000065.1:0-28899 GCF_044541255.1 Pseudomonas sp. NPDC085632
GGGTGAGTCCGTCAACAAGTTCAACCGTCTAACCCTGAACGAACTGCGTCAGGCCGTAGACACCATCAAGGCAGATGCTTCGATCAAGGGCGTGATCGTCAGCAGTGGCAAGGACGTGTTCATCGTCGGCGCCGACATCACCGAATTTGTCGAGAACTTCAAGCTGCCGGATGCCGAGCTGGTTGCTGGCAATCTCGAAGCCAACAAGATCTTCAGCGATTTCGAAGACCTCAACGTTCCGACCGTAGCGGCCATCAATGGCATCGCTCTGGGCGGAGGTCTGGAAATGTGCCTGGCGGCTGACTATCGCGTCATGTCCACCAAAGCCAAGATCGGTCTGCCGGAAGTCAAACTGGGCATCTACCCAGGCTTCGGCGGCACCGTGCGTCTGCCGCGCCTGATCGGTGTCGACAACGCTATCGAGTGGATTGCCTCCGGCAAGGAAAACCGCCCAGAAGACGCCCTGAAAGTCAGCGCCGTCGACGCCGTGGTTGCTCCTGAAAAGCTGCAGGAAGCTGCACTTGAACTGATCAAACGCGCCATCTCCGGCGAGTTCGACTTCAAAGCCAAGCGCCAGCCAAAACTTGAAAAGCTCAAGCTGAACGCCATTGAACAAATGATGGCTTTCGAAACTGCCAAAGGTTTCGTGGCAGGGCAAGCTGGCCCGAACTACCCGGCTCCGGTTGAAGCAATCAAGACTATCCAGAAAGCCGCGAACTTCGGTCGGGACAAGGCGCTGGAAGTCGAAGCCGCCGGTTTCGTCAAACTGGCCAAGACCTCTGCCGCGCAGAGCTTGATCGGTCTGTTCCTGAACGATCAGGAGCTGAAGAAAAAGGCCAAGGCCTACGACGAAATCGCCAAAGACGTGAAGCAGGCTGCTGTATTGGGCGCCGGCATCATGGGTGGCGGTATCGCTTATCAGTCGGCTTCCAAAGGTACGCCGATCCTGATGAAGGACATCAACGAGCACGGCATCGAGCAGGGGCTGGCCGAAGCCGCCAAGTTGCTGGTTGGCCGCGTTGATAAAGGCCGCATGACCGCTGCGAAAATGGCTGAAGTGCTCAACGCCATTCGTCCGACCCTGTCCTACGGCGACTTCGGTCACGTCGATCTGGTGGTCGAAGCTGTTGTCGAGAACCCGAAGGTCAAACAAGCCGTACTGGCTGAAGTCGAAGGCCAGGTCAAAGAGGACACCATCCTCGCGTCCAACACCTCGACCATTTCCATCAGCCTGCTGGCCAAGGCCCTCAAGCGTCCGGAAAACTTCGTCGGCATGCACTTCTTCAACCCGGTGCACATGATGCCGCTGGTGGAAGTGATCCGTGGCGAGAAGTCCAGCGAGCTGGCCGTTGCCACCACCGTGGCCTACGCCAAGAAAATGGGCAAGAACCCGATCGTCGTCAACGACTGCCCGGGCTTCCTGGTCAACCGCGTACTGTTCCCGTACTTCGGTGGTTTCGCCAAGTTGGTCAGCGCTGGTGTGGACTTCGTCCGTATCGACAAGGTCATGGAAAAATTTGGCTGGCCGATGGGCCCGGCATACCTGATGGACGTGGTCGGCATCGACACCGGTCACCACGGTCGTGACGTAATGGCTGAAGGTTTCCCGGATCGTATGAAGGATGACCGTCGTTCGGCCATCGACGTGCTGTACGAAGCCAAGCGCCTGGGTCAGAAGAATGGCAAGGGCTTCTACGCCTACGAGGCCGACAAGAAAGGCAAGCAGAAGAAAGTTGCCGATCCGTCGGTACTCGAAGTGCTCAAGCCGATCGTTTACGAGCAGCGCGAAGTCACTGACGAAGACATCATCAACTGGATGATGATCCCGCTGTGCCTGGAAACCGTGCGTTGCCTGGAAGACGGCATCGTTGAAACCGCCGCCGAAGCCGACATGGGTCTGGTCTACGGTATCGGTTTCCCTCCATTCCGTGGCGGTGCACTGCGCTACATCGATTCGATCGGTGTTGCCGAGTTCGTTGCCCTGGCTGACCAGTACGCTGATTTGGGCGCGCTGTACCACCCGACCGCGAAGCTGCGTGAAATGGCCAAAACCGGCCAACGGTTCTTCGGTTAAGCGTCCCAACTTTTGAGCGAGAGTGAAATTTTATGAGCTTGAATCCAAGAGACGTCGTGATTGTCGACTTCGGTCGTACTCCGATGGGCCGCTCCAAGGGCGGCATGCACCGCAACACCCGCGCTGAAGACATGTCGGCGCACCTGATCAGCAAATTGCTGGAACGCAACGCCAAGGTCGATCCTGCTGAAGTCGAGGACGTGATCTGGGGCTGCGTCAACCAGACCCTGGAGCAGGGCTGGAACATCGCGCGCATGGCGTCGCTGATGACCCAGATCCCGCACACTTCGGCCGGCCAGACCGTCAGCCGTCTGTGTGGCTCGTCGATGAGCGCACTGCACACCGCTGCGCAAGCGATCATGACCGGCAACGGTGACGTGTTCGTGGTTGGCGGCGTCGAGCATATGGGCCACGTGAGCATGATGCACGGTGTCGATCCGAACCCGCACATGTCGCTGTACGCGGCTAAAGCCTCGGGCATGATGGGCCTGACCGCGGAAATGCTGGGCAAAATGCACGGCATCACTCGCGAACAGCAAGACGCTTTCGGCGTGCGTTCCCACCAGTTGGCCCACAAGGCCACCGTGGAAGGCAAGTTCAAAGACGAAATCATCCCGATGCAAGGCTACGACGAGAACGGTTTCCTGAAACTGTTCGACTATGACGAAACCATTCGTCCGGAAACCACCCTGGAAAGTCTGGCTGCTCTCAAGCCCGCCTTCAATCCAAAGGGTGGCACCGTGACTGCCGGTACTTCGTCGCAGATCACTGATGGTGCTTCGTGCATGATCGTGATGTCGGCGCAGCGTGCACAGGACCTGGGTATCCAGCCAATGGCGGTTATCCGTTCGATGGCAGTGGCGGGTGTGGATCCGGCAATCATGGGCTATGGTCCAGTTCCGGCGACACAAAAAGCCCTGAAGCGTGCGGGTCTTGGCATCAACGATATCGACTTCTTCGAGCTCAACGAAGCTTTCGCCGCACAGGCCCTGCCAGTGCTGAAAGATCTGAAAGTGCTCGACAAGATGAACGAGAAGGTTAACCTGCACGGCGGCGCGATCGCCCTGGGTCACCCGTTCGGTTGCTCCGGTGCCCGTATTTCCGGCACCTTGCTGAACGTGATGAAGCAGAATAGCGGCACCTTCGGGGTGGCCACTATGTGCATTGGTCTCGGCCAAGGCATCTCCACCGTCTTCGAACGCGTTTAAGCGTCTCGCTGATGGAAGCCGGGGCCAAGTGCCCCGGTTTTTGTTTTTGTGGATTTATTTTGTTTTTTTTTGAAAAAATTTGAGTGAGGGCCAACACATGCCGATACAACCTGGGCTCTACCAACATTACAAAGGTCCGCAGTACCGCGTATTCAGTGTTGCGCGGCACTCCGAGACCGAAGAAGAAGTGGTCTTTTACCAAGCCCTGTATGGCGATTACGGCTTTTGGGTGCGCCCTCTGAGCATGTTTCTCGAGTCAGTCGAGGTTGACGGCGAGCAGGTGCCGCGCTTTGCTTTGGTGCAAGCCGAACCGAGCCTTTTTTCCAAGGCATGAGGCGAGTGCGCACAGAACCCTGTGCTTGACCTCACCTTGTATCAACTATATATAGCGGTGCCGCGTCAGGCGCCAACCGCCTTTCACTTCTAGAATTCAGGAATTTTCTGATCCATGGGCAAATCGCTGGTCATTGTGGAATCCCCGGCTAAGGCCAAGACCATCAACAAGTATCTGGGTAACCAATACGTGGTGAAGTCGAGTATCGGCCATATCCGAGACCTGCCCACCAGCGGTTCGGCTAGCGCCAGCAAAGAGCCAGCCGCCAAGCGCGGGAAGGCTGCTGCGGGCGAAGGTCCGGTGCTCTCGCCGAAAGAGAAAGCGCGCAAGCAGCTGGTCTCGCGTATGGGTGTCGATCCGGATCATGGCTGGAAAGCCCAGTACGAGATCCTTCCAGGTAAAGAGAAGGTCATCGAAGAGCTGCGCCGGCTCGCCAAAGATGCTGACACCATCTATCTCGCAACCGACTTGGATCGCGAGGGGGAAGCCATTGCCTGGCACCTGCGCGAAGCCATCGGTGGTGACGACAGCCGCTACAAGCGCGTGGTGTTCAACGAAATCACCAAAAAGGCGATTCAGGAAGCCTTTTCGGAACCGGGTGAGCTGGACATCGATCGTGTCAACGCTCAACAGGCCCGTCGTTTCCTCGACCGCGTTGTGGGTTACATGGTTTCGCCGCTGCTGTGGTCGAAAATCGCCCGTGGCCTGTCTGCCGGTCGTGTGCAGTCGGTTGCCGTGAAGCTGGTGGTCGAGCGTGAGCGTGAAATCCGTGCGTTCAACCCGGAAGAGTACTGGGAAGTGCATGCCGATCTCGGCACCACCAAAGGCTCGACCGTACGTTTCGAAGTGGCTCGCGAGAAAGGCGAAGCCTTCAAGCCGCTCAACGAAGCGCAGGCCATGGCCGCGCTGGAGAAGCTTAAGTCTTCCAGCTACAGCATCGTCAAGCGCGAAGACAAACCGACCAGCAGTAAGCCGTCGGCGCCGTTCATCACTTCGACCCTGCAACAGGCTGCGAGCAACCGTCTGGGCTTCGGCGTGAAGAAAACCATGATGATGGCCCAGCGTCTGTACGAAGCCGGCTACATCACTTATATGCGTACCGACTCGACCAACCTCTCGGCTGATGCCGTGACAATGGCGCGCACTTACATCGAAGACGAATTCGGCAAAAAGTATCTGCCGGAAACGCCAAACGTCTATAGCAGCAAGGAAGGCGCGCAAGAGGCTCACGAAGCGATTCGTCCTTCCGACGCCAACACCACGCCGAGCAAGCTCGCAGGCATGGAGCGTGACGCTGAGCGTCTCTACGAGCTGATCTGGCGCCAGTTCCTCGCTTGCCAGATGCTCCCGGCGCAATATTTGTCGACAACCGTCAGCGTAGGCGCTGGCGACTTCGAGCTGCGTGCCAAGGGTCGTATCCTCAAGTTCGACGGTTACACCCGCGTCATGCCGCAGATTGCCAAGCCGGGCGATGACGACGTTCTGCCTGATATGGCGCAGGGCGATGTGATGAAGCTGATCAAGCTTGACCCGTCGCAGCACTTCACCAAACCGCCGGCGCGTTACTCGGAAGCCAGTCTGGTTAAAGAAATGGAAAAGCGCGGTATCGGTCGTCCTTCGACTTACGCTGCGATCATTTCGACCATTCAGGATCGCGGCTACGTGACCTTGCACAACCGTCGTTTCTACTCGGAAAAGATGGGCGACATCGTCACCGAGCGTCTGTCGGAAAGCTTCTCGAACCTCATGGACTACGGCTTCACTGCCGGCATGGAAGAGAATCTCGATGACGTGGCGCAGGGCGAGCGCGACTGGAAAAACGTGCTGGACGAGTTCTACGGCGACTTCAAAAAGAAACTCGAAGTGGCCGAAGATCCGGAAAGCGGCATGCGTGCCAACCAGCCGGTCATGACCGACATTCCGTGCACCACTTGCGGCCGTCCGATGCAGATCCGTACTGCGTCGACCGGCGTGTTCCTCGGTTGCTCGGGCTACAGCCTGCCGCCGAAAGAACGCTGCAAGGCCACCGTTAACCTGGTGCCGGGTGACGAAATCGCTGCGGACGACGAAGGTGAGTCGGAGTCGCTGGTACTGCGCGGCAAGCATCGCTGCCCGATCTGCAGTACGGCGATGGACGCTTATCTGCTCGACGAGAAGCGCAAGCTGCACATCTGCGGTAACAACCCGGATTGTGCTGGCTATGAAATCGAAGAGGGCAGCTATCGCATCAAGGGCTACGAAGGTCCGAGCCTGGAATGCGACAAGTGCGGCAGCGAGATGCAACTCAAGACTGGCCGTTTCGGCAAGTTCTTCGGGTGCACCAACCCCGAGTGCAAGAACACCCGTAAACTGCTGAAAAGCGGTGACGCGGCGCCGCCGAAGATGGATCCGGTGAAGATGCCTGAGCTGAAATGCGAAAAGGTCAACGACACCTACATCCTGCGCGACGGTGCGTCTGGTTTGTTCCTGGCGGCCAGTCAGTTCCCGAAAAACCGCGAGACCCGTGCTCCGCTGGTGATCGAGATTCTGCCGCACAAGGACGAGATTGATCCGAAGTATCACTTCCTGTGCGAAGCCCCGCAGAAGGATCCTGATGGTCTGCCAGCGGTGATTCGTTATAGCCGCAAGACCAAGGAGCAATACGTACAGACCGAAGTCGACGGCAAGCCTACTGGCTGGAAGGCTTACTACGACGGTGGCAAGTGGACGGTTGAAGACAAGCGTACGAAGGCCAAAGCTGAATAAGCATTAGCCTGATACTGAAAGGCCGCATGGAACCCTTGTGTTTTCATGCGGCCTTTTTGTTTTGTGCTTGCGGTGGGATCGGCTGATCCACGACACTGTCCGGCCTGTGTGAAGCAATTATTTCGTTGTGGAGAGCGCCGTCATGGCTCACGAACTCTATACCCGTACCAATCAGAAGATCTATTTCGCTGGCCTGTCGCTGGAAGCCTTGGCTCGCGCTGAAGAGGGGCGGGCGATGAATTCTTTGGCGTTGATTCAGGCAGGGCGTGAATCGGCGCTGTTTCACCTGTATGGCGCCTTGCTGGGGCTTTGCCATGAGATCGCAGGTTTCTATCGTCTGCCGCAGGCCAATGCGCCACGGGCCGAGATGTTGCTGACGCGTGAAGTGCTGGAGTCGATTGCGATTCCCGAATTGGCCGAAATGGTTGAGTTGGCGGGCAACTCTGAAACCTGGCTGGCAAAATTGCTGGCTGCGCATTCGGCGCTGTTCCAGCCGCCACGGGTGCCACACAAACCGAAAGGGGATGTGACTCAGCCGTTGATTCAGGCGATTAATCTGGATGAAGAAGAAGCGCCGGAAGAGTTGAGTCGAGAGGAACTGGAGAGCTGGCGGCAGAACTTGAAAGGTCTGGCGATACGTTTCCGCGAAGGCTTGAACGAATGCTGAGGGCGATTGACACGGTGGCAATCTGAAACATGCTGCTGGTCAAGATCCCGAGCGAAGCCTGAATGATGTCTATATAATCCCTGCCTTTCGTGGAGAACAGACCTTTATGCCAACGTCCTTTCTAGAAATTGTCGAGTTACCCGACGGCCGAATCGAGCTGCGCAGGGCTGAGGACGAGGGTTCTTTGGTGACGCTGGATTTCTCCGAGGATGCCAAGGCATTCCTGCAAGGTCAGCATGTGGAAATCGCCAAGGCGATGTTAAGCGTCGGCGTGCAGATGGCCGGTCGTATGGTCGAAGGCGAGTTTGATAAGGAAGAGGGCGCGCGGGTTCTTCATTGATCCCCGTCTTTTTTCTTTTTGATGTAACCGCTTCAGATCGGCTTCTCTGTCCTTGGAGAAGCCCTGCGCTTCACACAGCGCGTACTGCCAGCAATCAACCCAAACGAATATTCAGGCTCTGAGCATCGCCCGTGCGTGCGGCGTTGATCAGTTGTTGCCGTGAATTTGCGTTCAGCGGGTTGAGCCAAGTGACCACGGTGTGACTGCGACCCAGCTTCAGGGCTTCGCACGCCAGTTGCTGAGCGCTTTGAGCGCCCCTTGGTTGCAACAGCAGAATACGCTCGCGATTCAAGCCAGCATCCCGCAGCCATGTCTGGGTCAGGCTGGCTGGTGGTGCGATCAGCGTCAGCCAGCGTGCGTCCTGATCCTCGCTTAGTTCGCGAAGGATCGGGGCGAGCAGGTTCAGGCAGTTCCCGGTAGCACCGCGCAGTGACAGCTCGCTGAATACTTCAGGTTCGGCATTCCAAGGGCGTTCGACCACGTCTTTCAGGATCGGCGCCATCGGTTGCGCCAGAAACGCTTCGAATAAAGGCAGTTGTGTTTGCTGAGGGGTGTGTGGGAACTGCATAAAGCCTCCTTTAGCGGCGAATCACGCCGACACTCAAGCCTTCGATCACCAGTTCCTGATCTTTCAGGTCGACTTCGATAGGGGCGAACTCAGGGTTTTCGGCAATCAGCCAGACCTTGCTGCCTTCACGCTTGAAGCGTTTGACCGTCACTTCATCGCCGATGCGGGCGACCACGACTTGTCCGTTACGCGCTTCGCGGGTGGTGTGTACGGCGAGGAGGTCACCGTCAAAAATGCCGATGTCCTTCATGCTCATGCCGTGTACACGCAACAGATAGTCAGCGCGTGGATGAAAGAAGGCCGGATTGATGTTGCAGGATTCTTCGATGTGCTGCTGGGCCAGGATGGGCGCACCGGCAGCGACCCGGCCAATGATGGGCAGGGTAGAGTCGTCGGCCTTGGCTTCGAAGCCAGGGATGCGAATGCCGCGAGAGGCGCCGGGGGTCATCTCGATGGCACCCTTGCGAGCCAGTGCCTTGAGGTGTTCTTCAGCCGCGTTTGGCGACTTGAAGCCCAGTTCCTGAGCGATTTCCGCGCGGGTTGGCGGGTAGCCATTGTCTTCGAGGCAGCGTTTGATAAAGGCCAGAATCTCGGCTTGGCGTGGCGTCAGCTTTAGCATATTGATCGCTCTGTCTTTTTATACAGTGACTGGGATTATATACAGTGAAGCGCCCTTGGCAATGGCCGTTTTTTCCCACGCCGCCGGACGGTCGGCTTTCATGCTTATTAATGCACTGGGCTTGTGTGGTTAAATAGCTGACCGACCATTCCCAAAACGAACTGGCGGGCTTGACAAGGCACAGGCTGAAACGTATGTTTCAAACAAGTGTTTGTCAGGCGGAGTAGCCATGGCCCAGTCGGAAACCGTTGAACGCATTCTTGATGCTGCCGAGCAGTTGTTCGCGGAGAAAGGTTTCGCTGAAACCTCATTGCGTTTGATCACCAGCAAGGCTGGCGTCAACCTGGCAGCGGTGAACTATCACTTCGGCTCGAAGAAAGCGCTGATTCAGGCGGTTTTTTCGCGCTTCCTCGGGCCGTTCTGCATCAGCCTCGACAAAGAGCTGGAGCGCCGTCAGGCCAAGCCTGAAAACAAGCCGACGCTCGAGGAGCTGCTGGAAATCCTCGTCGAGCAGGCCCTCGTGGTTCAACCACGCAGCGGCAACGATCTGTCGATTTTCATGCGCTTGCTCGGCCTCGCGTTCAGTCAGAGCCAGGGCCACTTGCGCCGTTATCTGGAAGACATGTACGGCAAGGTGTTTCGTCGCTACATGCTGCTGGTCAATGAGGCCGCACCACGCATTCCGCCGATCGAACTGTTCTGGCGCGTGCACTTCATGCTCGGCGCCGCTGCGTTCAGCATGTCCGGCATCAAGGCCTTGCGCGCGATCGCCGAGACCGATTTCGGCGTCAACACCTCGATCGAACAAGTGATGCGCCTGATGGTGCCGTTCCTCGCTGCGGGCATGCGCGCCGAAACCGGCGTCACGGACGCTGCGATGGCCACCGCGCAACTGCGTCCGCGCAGCAAATCTACGCCGGTCGCCGCCAAGGTTTAACCGCACACGGGTGGGCGCAGCAGCTTGTATCCGCTAAGCTAGCCGCCCATGCCGACTCTCGTTCTGAACCCGAAATCCATAGAAATTGCCGACCTGCCGAGCGTTGCTCACGGTAGCGATTTGCTGTGGGTCGGGTTTTTCGTTTTCAAGGAATCTCTATGACTGCTGGCCTGCAAGGCTCGTTGATGGTGGACGTCGCCGGTACTTGGCTGACGGCTGAAGATCGCCAATTGTTGCGTCAGCCCGAAGTGGGCGGCCTGATCATTTTCGCGCGCAACATCGAGCATCCGCGTCAGGTGCGTGAGCTCAGCGCCGCGATTCGCGCGATTCGCCCGGATCTGCTGCTGGCGGTGGATCAAGAGGGCGGTCGCGTGCAGCGTCTGCGTCAGGGCTTCGTGCGTCTGCCGGCCATGCGCGCTATCGCCGACAACCCGAATGCCGAATATCTCGCTGAACAATGCGGCTGGATCATGGCGACCGAAGTGCTGGCGGTCGGCCTCGACTTGAGTTTCGCCCCGGTGCTCGATCTGGATTACCAGCGCAGCGCTGTAGTCGGCACTCGTTCGTTCGAAGGCGATCCCGAACGCGCCGCATTGCTTGCCGGCGCATTCATTCGCGGCATGAACAGCGCCGGCATGGCCGCCACCGGTAAGCACTTTCCTGGCCACGGCTGGGCCGAAGCCGATTCTCACGTCGCAATTCCGAATGACGAGCGCAGCCTCGACGAGATCCGTGCCAACGACCTCGTGCCATTCGCCAAACTCAGCAAACAACTGGCCGCGATCATGCCGGCGCACGTCATCTATCCGCAGGTGGATTCGCAGCCTGCCGGCTTCTCCCGCCGCTGGTTGCAGGACATCCTGCGCGGCGAATTGCAGTTCGACGGGGTGATCTTCAGCGATGACCTGTCGATGGCCGGTGCCCACGTGGTCGGCGATGCCGCCAGCCGCATCGAAGCTGCGCTGACCGCTGGCTGCGACATGGGCCTGGTGTGCAATGACCGCGCCGCTGCCGAACTCGCCTTGAGCGCCGCGCAACGGATGAGGGTCAAGCCATCCGCGCGCATCGCCCGCATGCGCGGTCAGGCATTCGCCAGTACCGATTACCGTCAGGATCCGCGCTGGCTCACCGCCATTGGCGCGCTCAAAGACGCTCAACTGATTGATTAAGGATTTTTCGCTATGACGGTTTACGCAATCATCGGCGGCACCGGCCTGACCCAGCTCGAAGGCTTGACCATTCGCCAATCGCTGGCGGTCGACACGCCCTACGGCGCGCCGTCGGCCGACGTGCAAATTGGCGAATACGCCGGCAAGGAAGTGTTGTTCCTTGCCCGTCACGGCCACCCGCATCGCTTCCCGCCGCACAAGGTCAACTACCGCGCCAACCTGTGGGCGTTGAAGCAGGCCGGTGCCGAAGCGATCATCGCGGTGAATGCCGTGGGCGGTATTCACCCGGCTATGGGCACCGGGCATTTTTGTGTGCCACATCAAATCGTCGACTACACCAGCGGCCGCGAGCACACCTTTTTCGCTGATGATCTGGAGCATGTCACCCACATCGACTTCAGCTTTCCTTACAGCGAACCACTGCGTCAGCAATTGATTGCTGCGGTGGCTGCCGAAGGCTGCGAATACAGCGATCAAGGCGTGTATGCCTGCACCCAGGGCCCGCGTCTGGAGACCGTGGCAGAGATCGTGCGTCTGGAACGTGATGGCTGTGACATCGTCGGCATGACCGGTATGCCGGAAGCGGCGCTGGCCCGGGAGCTGGAACTGGATTACGCCTGTCTGGCGCTGGTAGTGAACCCGGCGGCGGGCAAGACCACGGAAGTGATCACCATGGCCGAGATCGAACAGGCGTTGCATGACGGCATGGGTAAGGTGAAGTCGGCGTTGGCGCGGGTGCTGGCCGGCTAGGGCCTGTCCATGAGCATTTTCATCGAACGGCTCAAGTCGTTGGCCTGGACTCAGGCATTCAGTAGCAAGGCGCTGGCCAAGGCTCGCGCTTATGCCGCCGAGGACCGGGTAGAGATCATCGAGATCCATGACAAAAAGATCGAGGCGTTCTGCGTCGGTTCGGAAAGTCAGGCGTATGAACAAAGCATTTACCTGTCCGAAGATCGACAGGGTTCCGTCAACTTGCGTTGCCTGTGCAGCTGTCCTGTCGTAATCGACTGCAAGCACTGCGCTGCGGTGCTCTATCACCTGCAGGGCAGTGCTGATGATGCGTCTGAAAGTGACGCACAGATCCCTTTGGGGCGGGCGCTGGAACATTGGCTTTCGACAATTCCGGTGCCGGCCAAGCCCACCGAAAAAGGCGCGCAAACCGCAGGCACGCGCCTGTTTTACAAACTCAAGCCGACGCCTGTGAGCGGCAAGTGGCTGCTCGATATTTTCAAGGTTTCCCAGCTCAAGAGCGGCGAGTTACGCGAAGTCAAACCGATGTATTCGCTGGCTGAAATGCTCATGCGTCAGCCCGGCTACCTCACCGAGCTGGATCAGCGCGTCGCCAGGCTGCTGGTTGCCATGCATTCCCATCACGCCTATTACAGCGGCTATCCGCTGGAAGGCAGCAGCGGCACCGAACTGCTGGAAATGCTCCTGCGCACCTCGCGGCTGTTCCTCGATTTCGAGGATCTGCGACCGTTGGTGGCGGGCGCGAAACGCATCGGCCAGTTCGCGTGGGCCGAGCAGGCCGACGGCGGGTTCCGCGCGCAGTGGAGCAGTGCCGAGGCGGCGCAAGAAACCGTGCTGGCGCTGGAGCCGCTTTACTACCTGGATCGAGAGCAGCGGCAGATTGGCCCTCTGTTCAATGAACTGGAAGAAAAACTGGCCAGCCATTTGACGCTGGCGCCGGAGATTCCGGCGCGTCAGGCCATGCAGTTCAGCCATCGCATGAGCGCAGCAACGAGAATCCCGCCGCCACACCAACTCACCGAACGAGTCATCGACGACGTACTTCCACAGCCGAAACTGACCCTCGTCAGCGGTCGGGAGCGCTCGCGTTGGGAATACATTCTCGAGCACCGCGCCGCCCTGGTGTTTACCTACAACGGCCAGCCGACGGAGGATCGCAATCCGGAAGTGATGATCCTCAACGGCACCGAGACCCAACGCATTCAACGCCAGCCCGCGGTGGAAAAGAAGCTGCGCCAGATCCTGCAAAAGCACGGCTTCAAGAAAGCCACGCGCAAGAGTTCGCTGGATCGTCCCGGTGAGATGTTCACGTTGCCGGATGATTCCGCCTGGCTCGGGTTTATGCACGAAGGCCTTGCCACGTTGCGTGCCTCGAACTGGGAAGTGGAGATCAGTCCCGGCTTTCATTTCAATGTGCAGCCAGTCGAGCATTGGTACGCCGAGGTCGAAGAAGAGGCTGGGCATCAGTGGTTCGATTTGCAGTTGGGGATTGTCGTCAATGGCCAGCGCTACAGTTTGCTACCGATCCTGCTGCACTTGTTGCGCACCCAGCCGCGCCTGCTTGACCCGGTCAATCTGGCACAACGCAGCGATGACGAAAAACTTCTGATTGAACTGAAACCCAGCGGTTTTGGTGACTCTTCTGGCGCCAAGGTCGCGCTGCCGCTGAGTCGGGTCAAGCCGCTGATGGCCACGCTGGGCGAGTTGTATCTGGGCGGTCATCAGGGCGATGCACTGCGCTTGAGTGTCCCGGATGCCGCGCGCTTGAGTATGCTCGATGGCGTGCCGCTGGATTGGCAGGGTGGCGAGCGGCTGCGCACTTTTGCCAAGCGCCTGCAGAGTTCCAGTCACACCCACGTCGCTGCGCCGGCCGGCCTTAACGCGCAACTGCGCCCGTATCAGCTCGAAGGCCTGAACTGGATGCAGACCCTGCGCGAGCTTGAGGTCGGCGGCATTCTGGGCGATGACATGGGGCTGGGCAAAACGCTGCAAACCCTGGCGCATCTGCTCACGGAAAAACACGCCGGGCGTCTCGATTGCCCGGCACTGGCGGTGATGCCAACCAGCCTGATTCCCAACTGGCTCGACGAGGCCGAGCGTTTCACCCCGCAGTTGAAAGTCCTGGCGCTGCACGGCTCTGGGCGGCAAAAGGATTTCGCTGATCTGGCTGAGTACGATCTGGTGCTCACCACTTACGCGTTGCTGCCGAGGGATCTGGAGACCTTGCAGTCGCAGGCGTGGAGCGTGCTGATTCTCGACGAAGCGCAGAACATCAAAAACCCGATCAGCAAAGCGGCGCAAGCGGCCCGTGACCTGCAGGCCCGCCAGCGCTTGTGCCTGAGCGGCACACCATTGGAAAACCACTTGGGCGAGCTTTGGTCGCAGTTTCATTTCCTCATGCCCGGGTGGCTCGGCGACAGCAAGTCTTTCAATCGCGATTACCGCACGCCAATCGAAAAGCACGGCAATGTTCAGCGCATGCAGCACCTGACAGCGCGCATCAAGCCGTTTTTACTGCGCCGCAAAAAGGATCAGGTCGCCACCGAGTTGCCACCGAAAACCGAAATTGTCCATTGGGTTGATCTCAGTGACGGTCAGCGCGATGTCTATGAAACAGTTCGCGTGGCGATGGACAAAAAAGTCCGCGACGAAATTGCCCGCAGTGGCGTGGCGCGCAGTCAGATCATCATTCTTGATGCCTTGCTCAAGCTGCGGCAGGTCTGTTGCGACTTGCGCCTGATCAAGATGCCAATGACAGCGAAGGCACTGCGTTCCGGCAGTGGCAAGTTGGTCAGTTTGATGGAGATGCTTGAGGAGCTGCTCGGCGAAGGCCGAAGGATCCTGTTGTTCTCGCAGTTCACCTCAATGCTCGCCTTGATCGAGGAAGAACTGCAGCAACGTGACATTGCCTATTCGCTGCTGACCGGTGACACCACGGATCGACGTACGCCGGTGAAGAATTTTCAGGGCGGCAAGGTGCCGTTGTTTTTGATCAGTCTGAAAGCCGGGGGCACCGGTTTGAACCTGACCGCGGCGGACACAGTGATCCACTTCGATCCTTGGTGGAACCCGGCGGTGGAAAATCAGGCAACCGATCGGGCGTATCGAATCGGGCAAAACAACCCTGTGTTCGTTTACAAGCTGATTGCCCGTGGCACGGTGGAGGAAAAAATACAGGCGTTGCAACAGGAGAAAGCTGCGTTGGCCGGAGCGGTGCTTGAGGGCGGGACGACAGGTGGCTGGAAGCTGGAGCAGAGCGACATTGAGGCGCTGTTTGCGCCGTTGCCTGTTGCCAAGGGTTGAGCCCTAAGTAATAGAGCAATATCTGATGGCCCCATCGCTGGCAAGCCAGCTCCCACAGGGTTGTGAGTCGTACACAAAACGGTGTTCCAACTCGATACCTGTGGGTGCTGGCTTGCCAGCGATAGCCATCTAACTGGCCACGCAGATCTCAACGCTTGTCGGACTTATCCGGCAACGGCGCAAACAACGCTTCAATATCATCAGTCTGCAACTTCCAGTCCCCGGCCTTGCGCCCATCCAGCACGCCCGCCGCCAAATCGGATTTTTCCTTTTGCAGGTGCTGAATCTTCTCTTCCACCGTGCCCCGGGCAATCATCTTGTAGACGAATACCGGTTTCTCCTGGCCGATCCGATAAGCACGGTCGGTCGCCTGATTCTCGGTCGCCGGGTTCCACCACGGGTCGTAGTGAATCACCGTATCCGCTTCCGTCAGGTTCAAACCAACACCGCCAGCCTTCAGGCTAATGAGAAAGATCTGACGCTTGCCGCTCTGGAATTCCTTCACCGGCGTGCGTCGATCACGGGTCTGGCCGGTTAACAGCGCGTAGGAAACGTTACGTTTTTTCAGCTCGTCTTCGATCAATGACAGCATTGAGGTGAATTGCGAGAACAGCAGAATTCGCCGTCCCTCCTCGAACAACTCCTCAAGCATTTCCATCAAGCTGTCGAGCTTGCCGGAGGTGCTGCCGCGAGCGGGCAGGGTGGCGTCATTGACCAGGCGCAGATCGCAGCAAACCTGACGCAGTTTGAGCAACGCCTCAAGAATGATGATCTGGCTGCGCGCCACACCTTTGCGGGTGATCTCGTCGCGGACTTTCTTGTCCATCGCCAGGCGCATGGTTTCGTACACATCGCGCTGCGCTTCGTTGAGATCGACCCAGTGGATGATTTCAGTCTTCGGCGGCAACTCGGTGGCAACCTGCTCTTTGGTGCGGCGCAGCAAGAACGGTTTTATCCTGCCGTTGAGGTGTTGAAGTCTGACTTCACTGCCGCGTTTTTCAATCGGCACGCGGTAATCGGCGTTGAAGCTTTTCACGTCGCCGAGCCAGCCGGGCAGCAGGAAGTGAAACAGCGACCACAGCTCGCCCAAGTGATTTTCCAGCGGCGTACCGCTGAGGCACAGGCGCTGGCGTGCATTAAGCTCGCGCGCGGCTTGAGCGGCTTTGCTGTTCGGATTCTTGATGTACTGCGCTTCATCCAGCACCAGCACATGCAACGGCTGTTTGGCCAGACGTTCGACGTCCTTGGGCAGCAGCGCGTAGGTGGTGAGGATCAGATCGAAGTCACCCAGGTTGTCAAAATGCTTCTTGCGAGTGGCGCCGTACAGCGCGACTACTTTCAGTTGCGGGGTGAAGTGCGCCGCCTCATCCTGCCAGTTCGGAATCAGGCTGGTCGGCATCACCACCATGCATGGTCGATCGAGACGCCCGGCGTTTTTCTCGCTCAGAATATGCGCCAGGGTCTGTAGGGTTTTACCCAAACCCATGTCGTCCGCGAGAATCCCGCCGACTTCCAGTTGTCGCAGCGACTGCATCCAACTCAAGCCTTCAAGCTGATACGGGCGCAGTGTCGCGTTCAGTCCTTCCGGCGCATCAGCGCTGAAATCACGGATGTCGCGCAAGCGTTGGGCGAACGTGCGGATCTGCTCGCCACCCTCCCACAGCAGTGGAAGGCCTTCCAGCGAATTGAGTCGTGTCGCGTCGGCCTTGCTCAGGCGCAGGGTGGTTTCGCCCGGTTCTTGCAAATAGAACTCGCCGAGCGTCATCAGCACAGGTTTCAACCGGCCTAGCGGCAACGCCACCTGCAGTGGCCCGTGCTCAATGTTGCGTTGCGGGACGTTGACCAGAATCAGCTCGTCATCGCGACGGCGCGCAAGGCGTTCCGGATTGAGGATTTCCGCGTGCGAGCGCATCAGATTGAGCAGGATCGGCAGCAGGCTCAGGCGCTCACCGTTGACGATGATGCCCAGTTCCAGATCAAACCAGTCGCGCTCCGGCGCCTGTTCGACCGTGGCGTACCAGTCATCCACGGCGGTCAGATCAAAGCCGAACTCCTCGTCGATCTGCAGTTCCCAGCCTTGGCTGCGCAGCTTCGGCAAGTCGTTGAGGGTGAAGGTCAGCCAAGCGCTGTCATTGACCATCTCATACAGTTCGCCAGCGCTTTCCGGCAGCGCTTTGCTCTGCCGCGTGGCGATCCGAAAGCCGAGGATTCTTAACTGTTCGCGGTAGGACTGTTCGACGTCCGGGTGGCGTTTTATCCGCAGCGTCTGGGTTTCCTGACGGATCAGGATGTCGCTGTGCTTCTGCCCGCTGACGTACTCATCCAGATAACTGAACGACAACGCCGCGCGGTGCTGAATATAACGCTGCATCTTGCCGTTGCGTGGTTCGAAGGCGCTGAACTCGACACTGGCCAGCCACAGGCGTGGCATGGGCTGCACGTTGTCGACCAGCACTTGCGGCGGCGCTTTCGGGCTGCGGTTTTCCAGCACGGCTTGAAGTTTTTCCAGCAGTTCGGCGTCTTTGGCTGCAGCGGGGTAATCGAGGGTTTCCTGCACTTTCAGCAGTACCGCAGCGCAGTGTTTGCAGTTGCTGCGAACCGGGCAGGTGCACCCGGCATCGACCAGCAGCAGAGTGCCTTTGGCTGACTCGCGAAGATGAATCGTCTGACGGTAAACGTTACCGCCAGAGCCTTCGCAGCTGGCGGTGATCGTTGCATCGCCGACCTGGGCGATGCGTACCCGGTTTTCCAGGGCGTAGCGGCGGCCACGCTCCAGGCTCTGTTCCTTGAATCGGCTGACCCAGGAGGGCGCCAACGGTTTACTCAGCGGCGGGTTCATAAGGACTTCGATCAGTCCGGAATCGCTTCAGGCGCTTCCCGTGGCGCAGGCGCGGTCAGGGAAGTGATCTTGATCAGCAGGGCCAGATG
This sequence comes from Pseudomonas sp. NPDC085632, assembly GCF_044541255.1. Classification (NCBI taxonomy): domain Bacteria; kingdom Pseudomonadati; phylum Pseudomonadota; class Gammaproteobacteria; order Pseudomonadales; family Pseudomonadaceae; genus Pseudomonas; species Pseudomonas sp. NPDC085632. Next base: position 17,643 of record NZ_JBITSX010000065.1, read on the forward strand.
GCCGTTGTCGAGATAGTTGAGTTGGCCGTTCTTGGTGTGGCTGTCCTGTTTCAGGCGCTCGCTGGCGGTGACCAGACCATTGCTGTCGATCTGGTTGACCCAGAAATCGGCAGCCACGTCGGTAAAGCGCCCGAGTTTCATCTCCAGCGTGCCCTCGATCGGGAACTGGCCGTATTGCTCCTGACCGTCGCTGACCGCGACTTTCGCCGGTGCTTCGCCGAGGGTTTGCTGCCAGGCCTTGTGCATCAGCACGCTGTAATCGCCGCTGGCGGTGAGTTTAGTCACCACGTCATTCAGCGCCGGTGTGCGTTTGCTCTCATCGCCCAGGCGTTGAGCGCCAGCGGCCCAGTCTTCCGGCGCGGCACGGCTGACGATGGCCGGTACGGCGTTCTGCCGGACCAGAATCATTTCGACCTGATACAGGTCATCGGCGAAAACCGAAGGTGCTACCAGGGTGAGTAGCAAAGTCAGCGAACGAAACAGGCGCATTGGGCGTCCTTCAAACAGATTTCGGGAGGAGGCGCTCAAACAGCGCCTCTACAGTATTAAAGCGTTCTTCCGGGCGTTCCATCGGCACCTGGAACTTGAACATCGTCGCGCCTTCGAATTTGTAGCGTTTTGGCTGACTCTGGATCAGTTTGATCAACGTCATCGGATCGACCGGCGTCTGCGCCTCGAACTCGATACGTCCACCTTGCGGACCGCCATCGACTTTCTTGATGCCCAACTGCTCGGCCTGCAACTTCAACGCCGTGATGCGCACCAGATTCTTCGTTGGTTCCGGCAGCAGACCGAAGCGATCGATCATCTCGACTTGCAGATCTTTGAGGCCTTCCTCATCGGTCGCCGACGCGATGCGTTTGTACAGGATCAGGCGCGCGTGAACGTCCGGCAGATAGTCTTCCGGAATCAGCGCCGGCACGCGCAGGTTGACTTCCGGGCCACCGCCGAGCGGTTGATCAAGGTTCGGTTGCTCGCCCTTGCGGATCGATTTCACCGCGCGCTCAAGCATCTCCATGTACAGCGTGAAGCCGACGGCTTGAATCTGCCCGCTCTGACCATCGCCGAGCAGTTCGCCGGCGCCACGGATTTCCAGGTCGTTGGTGGCGAGCACGAAACCGGCGCCGAGGTCCTGGGTGTTGGCGATCGCTTCCAGACGTTTTTCCGCGTCCGAAGTGATTTGCTGGCGCGGCGGCGTCAGTAAGTAGGCGTAAGCCTGGTGGTGACTACGGCCGACACGACCACGCAACTGGTGCAGTTGCGCCAGGCCGAACTTGTCGGCGCGCTCGATGATGATGGTGTTGGCGCTCGGCACGTCGATACCGGTCTCGATGATGGTCGAGGCGATCAGCACGTTGAAGCGCTTGTGATAGAAGTCGCTCATCACCTGTTCGAGTTCGCGCTCGCGCATCTGTCCGTGACCGATGCCGATACGCGCTTCCGGCACCAGTTCGGCGAGATCGGCAGCGCATTTCTCGATGGTTTTCACATCGTTGTGCAAGTAGTAAACCTGACCGCCACGCAACAGTTCGCGGAGCAGGGCCTCTTTGACCGTGCTCTTGTTCTGCTCCATGACGAAGGTGCGCACGGACAAGCGACGCGCCGGTGGCGTGGCGATGATCGACAGATCGCGCATGCCCGACACCGCCATGTTCAGCGTGCGCGGGATCGGCGTGGCGGTCAGCGTGAGGATGTCGACTTCGCTGCGCAGGGCCTTGAGCTGTTCTTTCTGACGCACACCGAAACGGTGTTCTTCGTCGATGATCACCAGCCCGAGGTTTTTGATCTTCACGTCGTCGGACAGCAGCTTGTGCGTGCCGATGACGATGTCGATCTTGCCTTCCGCCAGATCGGCGATCGCCGCATTCACTTCCTTGGCCGACTTGAAGCGGCTCATCACTTCCACGCTCACCGGCCAGTCGGCGAAGCGGTCGCGGAAGCTGTTGTAGTGCTGCTGGGCGAGCAGGGTGGTCGGCACCAGAATCGCCACTTGGCGGCCACCGTGCACGGCGATGAAGGCTGCGCGCATGGCCACTTCGGTCTTGCCGAAACCGACGTCGCCGCAGACCAGACGATCCATCGGTTTCGGCGCGAGCATGTCGGCGCGCACGGCTTCGATGGTGGTTTGTTGATCGGGTGTTTCTTCGAACGGGAAACCGGCGCTGAACGTTGCGTAATCGGCTTTCGGGTCGGCGAATGCATAACCTTCGCGAGCGGCGCGGCGGGCATAGATGTCGAGCAATTCAGCGGCGACGTCACGTACCTGTTCGGCGGCTTTGCGTTTGGCTTTCTGCCACGTCTCGGAACCGAGGCGGTGCAGTGGGGCCAGCGCATCGTCGCTGCCGGTGTAGCGCGCGATCAGATGCAGGTTGGCTACCGGCACGTAAAGCTTGGCGTTCTCGGCGTATTCGAGGGTGAGGAATTCCGCTGCCTGATTGTCGATTTCCAGAATCGTCAGGCCGAGGTAGCGACCAACCCCGTGATCGATGTGCACCACCGGCGCGCCTTCGCGCAGTTCGGTGAGGTTTTTGATCACTGCATCGTTGTTGCCGTCGGCACGTTTCTCGCGACGACGACGCTGCATGACGCGTTGACCGAAAAGCGGACTTTCCGCGACCAATGCCAGTGCCGGATCGTCGAGCATCAGGCCTTCGTCGAGCGGGGCGATGGTGATCGCCAGACGATCCTTGCTCGCGACGAAATCCGGCCAACTGTCGACGGTTTTCGGCCGCAGCTTCAGACGTTCGAGCAACTCCAGCAGCACTTCGCGACGGCCCGCAGATTCGGCGGTGAACAGCACGCGTCCGGGGAATTCATCGAGGAAACCGGCCAGCGCCGCCAGCGGTTGCGTGGCTTTGGCTTCAATCGCCAGATTCGGCAGTGCCTGCGCCGGGAAGCGTTCGCGGCCAGCGCCGGTTTCCACGTCTTGCTGGCTGGCGACTACGCGTGGCCAGCTCTTCAAGCGAGCGAAGCAGTCTTCCACCGGCAGGAACAATTCCGCCGGTGGCAATAAAGGACGCGAAGGATCGACGCGGCGCTCTTCATAGCGATTGCGCACATCGTTCCAGAAATTTTCCGCCGCTTGCTCGATGCCCGGCAGCGAGAATACTTGCGTGTCTTGCGGCAGATAATCGAACAGAGTCGAGGTTTCGTCGAAGAACAGCGGCAGGTAGTACTCGATGCCGGCCGGGGTAATCCCGCTGCTCAGATCCTGAAAGATCGGGCAGCGCCGGAAGTCGACGTCAAAGCGCTCACGGAAGCGCGCCTTGAAGCGGGTGACCGCGTCTTTTTGCAGTGGAAACTCACGGGCCGGCAGCAGCTTGACTGAATCGACCTTGTCGATGGAGCGCTGGTTTTCCGGATCGAAGGTGCGCAGGGTTTCGATTTCGTCGTCGAACAGGTCGATGCGATACGGCAGTTTGCTGCCCATCGGGAACAGGTCGATCAGTGCGCCGCGTACGGTGAATTCGCCGTGTTCGTAAACCGTGTCGACGTAGCGATAGCCACTGGCTTCGAGCCGCGAACGCATCTGCTCAACGTCGAGCTTCTGCCCGACATCCAGCACCAGGCTGCTACCGAGCAAAAACTTGGTCGGCGCCAGGCGGTGCAACGCTGTGGTGATCGGCACTACCAGCACACCGTGTTCCAGTTCCGGCAGCCTATATAGGCTGGCGATGCGCTGGGAAATGATGTCCTGATGCGGCGAGAACAGATCGTACGGCAGGGTTTCCCAGTCGGGGAAATGCAGCACGGGCAAATCCGGGGCGAAGAAACTCAGCTCCTGTTCCAGTCGTTCAGCGCTCTGGCTGTCGGCGGTCAGTAGCAGGGTGAAGCGCTTGGCAGCGCTGGCAGCCTCGGCAATCGCCAGGCTGAGGGCGGCACCGGGCAAATTGCCCCAATGCTGTTTACCTGCCTCGGCAGGGAGTAGCGGTAGACGCAGAACGGGCACGGAAGGTTGAGCTCCAGGCTTTGCGACAAAGTCGGTAATTGTAGCGGCGTCCGGTGCCGCCTGTCAGTTGCAGACTACGTCTATCTTCGTTGTTTGGACGAAATGTAGTGGTAACCATAAAAACAAGGCGTTTTTTAGCGATTATGTAGTGCCGAAAGTAGCTGGTGTTACGGAGGGTTACAGACATCGTCTAACAGTCGTCGAAAAATTGACTGCGCTGAAAGCCCCGGTTTTACTGGGCTGGAGAAAGGCGTGATTTTTTTGAACGGAATTTTGTTACCGATTGCGCGACAAGCGCGCATTGCTGAATGAGGTTGTCGGCGGCATAATGTAGCCCCTTTTTTCTGCCCCTACATGTGGAAGGTTACCGTGACTCAGAAGCCCGACCAGTGTCTTGGTGAATGGATCGACCGTGAAGCACTCGCAGAAGCGATGATTCCGCTAATCGGTCAGCTTTACCGCAATAACAACGTGGTGAGCTCGATCTATGGCCGCAGCCTGATCAACCAGTCTGTCATCGCGATTCTCAAAGCTCACCGCTTTGCGCGCCACCGTTCTTCCGACGACAGCGAACTCTCCGTCCACGAAACATTCCCACTGCTTAAAGCCATGAGCGAGCTCAAGCTCGGCGCGGCTTCGGTAGATCTGGGCAAGTTGGCGTTCAAATTCCGCAACGAAGGCAACGGCCGCAGCGCCGAGCAATTCGTTCGTGAAGAAATGGCTGACGTGGTTGGCCAGCAAAACGCTTCCGCACGTAAAGGCACCGACGTTGTGCTGTACGGCTTCGGTCGTATCGGCCGTCTGCTGGCGCGCATCCTGATCGAGAAAACCGGTGGTGGCGACGGCCTGCGTCTGCGTGCCATCGTTGTGCGCAAAGGCGCCGACAACGACCTGACCAAACGTGCCAGCCTGCTGCGTCGCGATTCGGTCCATGGTTCGTTCAACGGCACCATTACCATCGACGAAGAAAACAACACCATCACCGCCAACGGTAACCTGATCCAGGTGATCTACGCGAAGAACCCGACTGAAGTGGATTACACCCAGTACGGCATCAAAGACGCGCTGCTGGTCGACAACACCGGTGTATGGCGTGACGCTGATGGCCTGGGCCAGCACTTGCAGTGCCCGGGTATCGACCGCGTTGTTCTGACCGCGCCTGGCAAGGGCAAGCTGAAGAACATCGTGCACGGCATCAACCACGGTGAAATCACCGCTGACGACAAGATCGTCTCCGCCGCTTCCTGCACCACCAACGCCATCGTGCCGGTGCTGAAAGCTGTGAATGACAAGTTCGGCATCATCAACGGTCACGTCGAAACCGTTCACTCGTACACCAACGACCAGAACCTGATCGACAACTTCCACAAGGGCGATCGCCGTGGTCGTAGCGCCGCGCTGAACATGGTGATCACCGAGACCGGTGCTGCCACCGCTGCTGCCAAGGCCCTGCCTGAGCTAGCCGGCAAGCTGACCGGTAACGCGATCCGTGTGCCGACGCCGAACGTGTCGATGGCCATTCTCAACCTGAACCTTGAGAAAGCCGCCACCCGTGAAGAGATGAACGAGTACCTGCGCTACATGGCGCTGCACTCCGATCTGCACAAGCAAATCGACTTCGTTAACTCGCAGGAAGTGGTTTCGACTGACTTCGTGGGCTCGCGCCATGCCGGTGTGGTCGATGCTGAAGCGACCATCGTTCAGGACAACCGCGTTGTTCTGTACGTCTGGTATGACAACGAGTTCGGTTACAGCTGCCAGGTTATCCGCGTGATGGAAGACATGGCTGATGTGAATCCGCCAGCGTTCCCGCGCTAAGCAATAGCTGCACATGAAAACGCCCCGACTTTGGTCGGGGCGTTTTTGTTTGGGGAAAGATCAAAAGATCGCATTGATTCTGTAGGAGCTGCCGAAGGCTGCGATCTTTGCTTTATGCCCTCATCGCTGGCAAGCCAGCTCCCACAGGTTTCTTGGTGAATTGCACAATTGCGTTAACACCCGAAACCCTGTGGGAGCTGGCTTGCCAGCGATGGCGTCCTGTCAGGCACCGCCGGGCACGGCCGCTTGCGCGGTACGCAGTTCGTGCTTGTTGCCATGGAACAACACCAGCGTCGCAATCAATCCCAGCACCGCTGCACCACTGAGCCAGATCCCCGGCGCAGCCTTGTTGTCCAGCACATGAATCAGATACGTACACGCCGCCGGGGTAAACCCGCCGAAGGTTGCCGTTGCCAGACTGTAGGCCAGCGAGAAGCCAGTCGTACGCACCTCCACCGGCATGATCTCGGTCAGCGCAACCACCATCGCGCCGTTGTACGAGCCGTACAGGAACGACAACCACAACTCGACGATCAGCAAATGGCTGAAACTCGGGTTCGCCACCAGCCACGACAGGGCAGGGTAAGCGGTAAGAATCGCCAGAATCGTCGCCGCAAGCAGTAGGGGTTTGCGCCCGATCTTGTCAGATACCGAGCCCATCACCGGCAACCAGAAGAAGTTCGACAGACCGATGCACACTGTCACCAGCAAGGCATCGAAATCCGACAGATGCAGTTCTGCTTTACCGAAGGTCGGGGTGTACGCGGTGATCAGATAGAAGGAAACCGTGGTCATCACCACCAGCGCCATGCCAGCGATGACGATGCCAAAGTTCTGACCGATCGAGCGGACAATTTCCCGCAAGGTAGGGCGATGTTTGCGTGCCTGGAATTCCGGGGTTTCCTCAAGCGAGCGACGAATGACGAAGATCACCGGCACAATCATGCAGCCGATCAGGAACGGCACGCGCCAGCCCCAATCGCCCATTTGTTCCGGGCTCAGCCAATGGTTCAGGCCGACGCCGAGCAGCCCGGCGAAAACCACCGCCGCTTGCTGACTCGCAGACTGCCAACTGACAAAGAAGCCCTTGCGGCCCGGTGTGGCGATTTCTGCCAGATAGACAGAGACACCGCCCAGCTCCACGCCAGCCGAAAACCCTTGCAGCAAACGACCGAACAGTACGATCAGCGGCGCGGCGACACCAAGGGTGGCATAGCCCGGTACGCAGGCAATCAGCACCGTACCGGCAGCCATCAACGCCAAGGTGATGATCAGGCCCTGACGACGGCCATGACGGTCGATGTAGGCGCCGAGGAAAATTGCCCCGAGCGGTCGCATCAGGAAGCCGGCACCAAAAGTCGCCAGCGACAGCATCAACGAAGCGAAAGCGCTGTCGGTGGGGAAGAAGGTCCTGGCGATGGCTGTGGCGTAGAAGCCATAGACCATGAAGTCGAACATTTCGAGAAAGTTGCCGCTGACAACGCGAAAGATCGCTTTGCCTTTGCCCGTGGTGGTGGACATGTTCAGGTACTCACTATTGGATTTTGTATAAAGATGTTGCAGATCCTTTAATTCATAATGGCCGCCGTGGTTTTACGGAGAGATGAATAATTGTTCACTGGACGGTTGCTTGGGCTTGTGATTCTTGGTGGCCTATTGGCTGGCTGCGGTAGTGGCGACTCCATGGAAGGCTTCGGTGGGCCGACCATGGGCAGCACGTATTCGATCAAGTACGTGCGCCACGCCGGCATGCCTGAATCAGCGCATGTTCGCAGTGAAGTGGAGGGTATCCTCGGCGAAGTCGATCGGCAGTTATCCACCTATCGCAATGATTCGGACATCGAGCGCTTTAACGCTTTGCCCGCGAACAGCTGTCAGAAAATGCCAGCATCGGTCCTTGAATTGGTCCGCGTTGGCGAACAGCTGTCAGTGCAAAGCGAAGGCTCCTACGACCTCACTGTCGAGCCGCTGATGAATCTCTGGGGATTCGGTCCGCAGGGACGCGAAGAGAAAGTCCCTGGCGCCGCCACACTCGCCGAGGTGATGTCGCGCGTCGGTCATCAGCACTTGCGCATCAATGGCGATCAGTTGTGCAAAGACGCCGCCGTCGAAGTCGATTTCAACAGCATTGCTGCCGGTTATGCTGTCGACACTATCGCGGCGAGGCTCGACGCCATGGGCATTCAAGACTACTTGGCCGAAGCCACAGGTGAATTAAAGGCCAAAGGCAGAAAACTCGACGGCTCACCCTGGCGCATCGCTTTGGAAGAACCCCGTGATGATCAACAGGTCGCCGAGCGCATCATCAATGTCGACGGCTACGGCGTTTCCACCTCCGGCGACTACCGCAACTATTTCCTGCAGGACGGTCGGCGTTATTCCCACACCTTTGACGCCCGCACCGGTGCCCCCGTCCTACATGACCTGGCGTCAGTCACGGTGATTCATCCTTCAGCGTTGATGGCCGATGGACTATCGACGCTGTTGCTTATTCTCGGCCCCGAAAGGGCGTGGGACTATGCCGAAAAACATGACATTGGTGCATTCTTTGTGATTCGTGCCGATACAGGTTTTGTCATCCGCACCAGTCAGGCTTTCGAACGCCTCAGTGGCGCAAAAACTGACTGAGAACAATACGAAAACTGGCGTTGTAGTGCAGGCAAAAGTAGCCTACGACGCGACCAAGGGTTAATGTGCGCGGCGTTGACGCTTCTATAGACTGTGTCCGGGTTCTTGATTGACCCCCAATTGTTCCTTCGCGCCGCCGTTCGGCGTGATTTAGCCGCCGGTGCTGCTGGCACCGCGGCCTGTTCTGAGGAGTACGCATGGCTGTCTACAACTACGACGTGGTGGTGCTGGGTTCCGGCCCGGCGGGAGAAGGCGCGGCAATGAACGCCGCCAAAGCAGGGCGCAAGGTCGCGATGGTCGACAGCCGTCGCCAGGTCGGCGGCAACTGCACCCACCTCGGCACCATCCCGTCCAAGGCACTGCGTCACTCGGTGCGGCAGATCATGCAGTTCAACACCAATCCGATGTTCCGGGCGATCGGCGAGCCGCGCTGGTTCTCCTTCCCGGACGTGTTGAAAAGCGCCGAAAAGGTTATTTCCAAACAAGTCGCTTCGCGCACCGGCTACTACGCCCGTAACCGCGTCGACGTGTTCTTTGGCACCGGCAGCTTCGCCGACGAGCAAACCATCGAAGTGGTCTGCGCCAACGGTGTGGTCGAGAAACTGGTGGCCAAGCACATCATCATCGCCACCGGTTCGCGCCCATATCGCCCGGCGGACATCGATTTCCATCACCCGCGTATCTACGATAGCGACACCATCCTCAGCCTCGGCCACACCCCGCGCAAACTGATTGTTTATGGCGCTGGCGTGATCGGTTGCGAATACGCCTCGATTTTCAGTGGTCTGGGTGTGCTGGTCGAACTGGTCGATAACCGTGGTCAGTTGCTGAGCTTCCTCGACTCGGAAATCTCCCAGGCGTTGAGCTACCACTTCAGCAACAACAACATCACCGTGCGCCACAACGAAGATTACGATCGCGTTGAAGGCGTCGACAACGGCGTGATCCTGCACCTCAAGTCCGGCAAGAAGATCAAGGCCGACGCCTTGCTCTGGTGCAACGGCCGTACCGGTAACACTGACCAGTTGGGTCTGGAAAACATCGGCGTCAAGGTCAACAGCCGTGGCCAGATCGAGGTCGACGAGGCTTACCGCACCTGTGTGCCGAACATCTACGGTGCCGGTGACGTGATCGGTTGGCCGAGCCTGGCCAGTGCCGCCCACGACCAGGGCCGTTCGGCCGCTGGCAGCATCGTTGATAACGGTAGCTGGCGTTTCGTGAATGATGTGCCGACCGGCATCTACACCATTCCGGAGATCAGCTCGATCGGCAAGAACGAGCAGGAGCTGACGCAGGCCAAAGTGCCGTACGAAGTCGGCAAGGCGTTCTTCAAGAGCATGGCGCGTGCGCAGATCGCCGGCGAGCCGCAAGGCATGCTGAAAATCCTGTTCCACCGTGAAACCCTGGAAGTGCTGGGCGTTCACTGCTTCGGTTATCAGGCGTCGGAGATCGTCCACATTGGTCAGGCGATCATGAACCAGCCGGGCGAACTGAACACCCTGAAGTACTTCGTCAACACCACGTTCAACTACCCGACCATGGCTGAAGCCTATCGGGTAGCGGCGTACGACGGCCTCAACCGGCTTTTTTGACGGGCTCCGGCCGGTGGCCTGAGCCGGCCGGGGAGACCGATTACAGAACATCTCGAGCGAGGCATAGGCCAGACCGGGAAAGTCTGAAATCAGGCTGTCAACGCCGAAGTCGGCGAGTCTGCGCATCAGTGCAGGCTCGTTGACGGTCCACACCGACACATGCAGCCCCTGACGCTGCGCCTTCTGCAGGCGTTCCGGCGTACATAGCGTCCAGTTCAAAGCCAGAATCTCACAGCCATAGCTGGCCGCGACCTTCAAGGGGTCGAGCCAGGCGTATTCGGCGACCAGTCCGCGCGACACATCCGGCACCAGATCCAGCGCCGCTTTCAGCACTTCCCGCGAACTCGAGGTGATCGTCACCTTGTCGAGCAGGCCGTGGCGCTGAGCCATTTCACGAATCGCCAGCACGGTGGTTGCCGCACGAGTACGCGAAGCGCTTTTGACTTCCAGTTGCCAGTGCTCGAAATCGCATTTTTCGAACAACTCCTCCAGCGTCGGAATCGGGCACGGCTTGATCCAGCCTGGACCACCCTTGCGCGCGTCGTAAGTGACCAGTTCGGCGGCGGTGTGTTCGACGACCTTGCCGCGCCGCTCCGTGGTGCGTTTGAGGGTCGGGTCGTGGATGACCATCAACTCGCCGTCCTTGGACAGGTGCAGATCCAGTTCGCAGCGGCGCACGCCGTGCTTGAGACATTCCTGAAAACTGCTCAGGGTGTTTTCCGGTGCTTCGCCCTTGGCGCCGCGGTGGCCGTAGATGAGGGTCACGGTTCTTCCTTAAATTAAATGCCTGATTCGTTCTGTTCGCGGGCCAGACGTCGTTCCTGAGCCTGCTTCTGCAAGATATAGCGGGCGAGCAACTGGCGCTGGGCATCGGTCAAGTGTTCGAACTCGGTGCCGACGTCATAACCCTCGCCCTTACGGTCGCAATGGGTGACGCGGGCGCGCAGCAACAGGCCCAGCGCTTGCGGCATCAGCACCAGTTTCACCGACAGGTGTGCGCCGGTGGCAATCGGTGTCGAGTGCTGAAAGTCGATACCGCCTTCGGAGATGATCACCGGTTGCGGCTCGCCGATCTGGCCGAGCACGGTGAGGGCGACCACCTGGCTGAGCAGGTCGATGCGTTTGTTCTGGGATTTCAGGAACGCGGCGATGGCCCGATCGCGCTCGCTGATCTGGCGCAACAGGTGCGACAGCGCCCAGGCCTGACCGCGCGCTTCGTAGAACACGTTGTCGATCTGCATCCACGGGGTCTCGACGACTTCTTCGTCAA
>NZ_JBITSX010000066.1:0-28120 GCF_044541255.1 Pseudomonas sp. NPDC085632
TGCGCTTTCGGAATTGCAAACTCAACGGGCTTTCCAGCGGAGATTGGTGTCAGTACAACGGAGTCTGACCACTGCTCGGCGCCGGTGAAGGCTGGGCCAAGTCGGCATTGTTCAACAGCCGTGCCCGCGATGCGTTCCAGGGTTTCTTCGAGCGTAACGACAGCTTCACCCTCGGCGTGTGCAACGGTTGCCAGATGATGTCCAACCTGCATGAGCTGATCCCGGGCAGCGAGTTCTGGCCGCACTTCGTGCGTAACCGCTCCGAGCAGTTCGAAGCGCGTGTGGCGATGGTGCAGATCCAGGAATCGAACTCGATCTTCCTGCAGGGCATGGCCGGTTCGCGTATGCCGATCGCCATCGCTCACGGTGAAGGTCACGCCGAGTTCTCCAGCGAAGAAGCCCTGCTGGAAGCCGATCTGTCCGGTTGCGTGGCGATGCGTTTCGTCGACAACCATGGCAAGGTCACCGAGCGTTATCCGGCCAACCCGAACGGTTCGCCGCGCGGGATTACCGGTCTCACCAGCCGTGATGGCCGTGTGACGATCATGATGCCGCACCCGGAGCGTGTGTTCCGCGCGGTGCAGAACTCGTGGCGTTCGGAGGACTGGAACGAAGATGCACCGTGGATGCGCATGTTCCGTAACGCGCGCGTCTGGGTGAACTAAGGCCTGTGTACAAGCTCGCCTTTTTTGTTCCTGACAGTCATGTCGAAGTGGTCAAAGGCGCTGTGTTCGCTGCCGGTGGTGGGCGGATCGGTGACTATGACCACTGTGCGTGGCATGTGCTCGGTCTGGGCCAGTTTCGACCTTTGGACGGCAGTCAGCCGTTTATTGGCGAGGCGGGGCAGGTTGAGCGGGTTGAGGAATGGAAGGTCGAGCTTGTGGTGGCAGATGAATTGATCGTTGCTGTTGTGGCGGCGTTGAAGCTCAGTCATCCCTACGAGACACCGGCTTATGAGGTGTGGCGGCTGGAAGATTTCTGATCTTCCTCGCTGCTGAAACAGGAAACCCGCTGAGAGTGATCTCAGCGGGTTTTTTGTTGCGGGAATTTTATCCAACGGCCGTCAGATTCTTTTCCTCCTTGAGCATATCGATCAGCGACTTCAGATGTTTGAAGCGCAGATCCTGCTTCTCCCATCGTTCAATGTAAAACAGACCTTTGTCATCCACCTGGATCGGCGTGGTAACGATGTCGCCGCTGTTTGACTTGTGCACCAGTCGGGCTTCGGTCGTGCCGGGACGTTCGATCAGGAAGTGTCCGGACTGGGTCAACTTGCTCCGATCAGGAGATACAATCGGCCGGGGCCTGCTCGTGCCGGGAACAGCGACTTCCATCAGGAAATCGGCGCGTAACGCCTGAATACCAGAATTGGAGGCAGGAATGGAGGCAGCCTCTGTGACTTCCCATACCCCGCGTCGGATACCGCTAGCCAGTTCAGGTGCGGTATCACGTATATGGACGCTCACGGCCCCGAGCGTCTCGGCCAGCCCAGGTACGCCAAGGTTGTAATTGGTGTGCGCACTGCCAATAAAGGCGACCCATTTGTGCGGCCCGTGTGCCAATTGATCGGCTTCGATCACTCGGGTGGCGAAATAGCTGAACATCTCGTTGCGTGACAGGCGCGGGTCATCCACCCCTTTGAGATGGTAGCTGGCGGTGCAATCGAGTGCCCTGATACGCACTTTATATTTGGCAGCGGCCTGAACCACCTCCGTATATGTATCGTTACCGAAGTAGTGAGGCATGTGGCCGCGGTCCTGCTCTAGCAGGAAGGCGTTGAGCCCCTCGGGCATACGCTGGGTGCGATAAAAAACATCCAGTTCGAACTGGTGCAGATCGGTCATCAGGTGCTCCATATACAGCGTTTCGTACCCGGCCTCCTTGAACGCCTGCATGTATTTTTTCAGCGCCGCCTTGCTTGATACGTGGGCATGCCCCTCTCCGATCAACAGATTCAAACGACTGTCGGCCACTTGTTTTAAAAACACATCGAAATCGCTGCCATCGACAATCTGCGGCAACGTGACGGCGCGGGGTGGTGTGAAGTCGGTGAAGGTATCGCTCGCCGCCTTCTCCAGGCGTTCGCGTTTGGCAATGAAGGCATCGTATGCCTGCCCCTGCGTTTGACCTGGCGGACGGTAGCGGGGATCCAATGAGTGGCGCGCGCCGCGCATTTGAATAATGTCGGCGCGCATCGACGTCGGTATATCAAAGTCGCTGAAGTGTCCGGTGCTGGGGCCGGCAGTCTCCGCAAGCTGAGGTAGCGGTTGACGGGCCTTGTATGACGTCGGCAGTGCCACGTGATAATCGCCCTTGGCCGCGGCATCGCCGCCGATGTGCCCGGGTGAATCCACGCCAATGCGTGCTGGCTGACCCGGTGCGAGATCCTCGATGCGAACAGCGACGGCGTCGTGCAGGTCGGCCAGCCCCGGCGTATTGTCAAACGTGGTCATGCGCGTCTGGTCAGTCAGGGCGATCCAGCGCTCTTCAGGCGCGTCGGCAATATCGGCGGCGAGGGTCTTGTGCGAGTAGAAATTTCTGATGTCGTTGCCGCGTGGGGTCAATGGCGAGACGTCGGCCATCACCAAGGCATGCTCTACTTGATAGCTGGTAGAGGCGTCCAGTGTGTTGACTTTCAAACCCTTTTCCCGAGCCGTGCGCACCAGGGCCACGTACGAGAAGGGGGTGTCGGGGCCGTGGCCCAAGGCCTTGTCGACGGCTTTCAGATGGCGTTTGATGTGGCGCCAGGATTTGCCCTTGTTGAATTTTTCCAGTTTGAGAGGGAAGACGTCACCCGGTAGATATTCCACATAGATGCGCTTGAAACCACTGTCGACCAGCGCATCCATGAAGGTGATCAATGTCTGTTTGCTGGCGATGGATCCCGGCAGGGCACCGATAACCAGATTTTTGCCGGCAAACGCGTCGCTCGCGATCAATTGTGGAAACGTCGTGGCGGGTTCGACAGCGGGTACGGCGGCGCGCGGGACCGAACGCCAGCCGACAAAATGAAGCCTCGCATCCTGGGTCAGTTGTTCGACCCTTTCCAGGTAGACCTTGCGCGTGGAGGCCAGTCCTTCGATCACTCCGATCATTGTCAGTTGCGGCGAGGTGCCCATGTAATCCTGGCCGCGCATGAGAATTTCCTCTCGCGTTTGCGGATTCATCGCCGTTTCGATTCGGTCCCGGTATTTGGGCGGCATGCCATAGTCCTTGTGCGGGCCGGGCGTCTCTGGCACGGGTTCGAATTTCGGCGCACCGCCGGAAACGCCACTGCGCATCATCACGCCGTCGGAGTTGGGTACGGCCAGAATGGTGGTCGATAGAAATCTGCCGGTTTCCGGGTCGCGGCGATACAGCAAGTAACGACCGATGGCATCGGTCTGATTCGATGCCCATAGGGTCTGACCACTGTAGACCACCGGTCGCATGCCCGACGACAGCGGGTCGGGCTCAAGTTGATCGACCAGGGCCATGACACGCGCTTGCTCGTTGCCAGCGCGGCCGGCGGTCAGGCGTAGAGGGCGGTTGAAGGGGTTGAGTGAACGCAGGGCGGGACGCAGGTCGGTCAGTACCGCGCCTGCACTGTTGAACAGATAACCGAGAAAATGTCTGAAGGCTTCGGTGTTTTCACCCTGTCGATAGGCGTGCAGGGCCAGCATGGCGTCCTTGAATGCCAGCAACAGGCCGGTGCTCAGACTCAGCAGTGGAAACGGCGCGGTGGCGATGGCGGTGAACCATTCGACACACATCCACGCCAGTCCGGAGATCATCTCGAGGCGGCTGGTTGTGGTGGCCTGAACGTCGTCGATCTTGCGCTGCAATTTCATGTTGTATAAACCCTGACGCAGGTCGCTGACGGGCTCCACCGCGTGGATCGAGTCGTAACGTGCAGGGCTGGGCGTGGTTCTGTTGAGGTCCTTGGGCAGGTTTTTTTTGACGTCTTCGAGGAAGTCTCGAACTCTGCTCTGAGATGCCACGCCCACGCGCCGGGTGAAGTACTCGACCATGCCGTCCTGCTGCTTCAGGAGATAATTGAACAGTCTGGCTTCGCGAAAGCCGACGCCATCGGGAGCACCAGGGGTGTAGAGCAACGGCGGATTTTTCTCATGGCTGAACAGCCAGTTGTCGAGCACCCATTCACCGTCGATCATCAGTCGGTGGATCGGATAGTTTTTTTGCCGCTGCTGCGATGTGTCGCCCATGCTGTCGATGCTTTGCTCAAGCCATGTCAGATCGCTGCTGGCGATATGGCCTTGCAGACGGCATTCCAGCGCGGCGCTTTTCATCTGGCGCTGGGTAATGGCCAGCGTGGTGTTGCGCCGGAAATCGTAGCCCTCACTGGTCGGGCTTTGCAGATCCTTTTTGACCTTGGCGGTGTACCGTTCGCCGATCCAGACCCCGGTGACTGATCGCGCAACATTCTGCGCAGTCAGGTTGCTGATATCGATGCCCGCAGGGCCTTTGAAACGCGCCGAGCGGGAAAACTTTTCATCGAGAAAGCCGATCCCGTCAGCATATCCATCGCGGAACAACCGGGTATAACTCAAGGGCGCTGGTGTCGACGAGCGCACAATGGAAAGCGGCGAGTAGGCCCATACCGTATCCGGGTCAACATCGTTTGCCGGGCGCTTGAGCAATTGGTTCAGGCTTTTTTTTGCCTGTTCATGCAGGAACGCTTCAAACGTCGGGAAGCGGCTATCCGCCAGCTTGTGTTTATCGAATGCCTGCAACGCACCTTCGGCCTCTTCGGTCAGTGTCGAGAGCTTTCTGCGGTTGGCTACTGTGGTCGTTCGATACCACATTGGCGTGCTGAAGTCATAGTCGTCGAGCCGCGTGGCCAACACGTGATCTGCCATCGCCCGCAGGCAGACGACATGATTGCCGGTGCTTTCGAAGGTGACCTTTTTATGCTCGTGGTCCTCAGGCTTGAGGCTCAGGCCGGAGAGCACTTTGTGCAGGCTCTGGCGAAAACGCATCGGTGCCCGGCTGATCAGATACCCGGCCATGCTGTCGGCGTCATCGCTGTGGCTGGCCCAACTCAAGATGTGGGTCTGGCATTCGAGTTCGCTGGTGAACGCCTGGAACTGCCGCTCTCGCGGTGCTTGTGGCGTGCAGAGCAATACACGGGTGATGGCGCCCGCGCTGTTGCTTTGACGCAGTACCCACAAATCCTGAAGTTGTGCGCCGTGCAGGGACAATGTTGCGCCACGCAAGCGTGAGTTGCTGCCGCTGCGCAAATCCCGGATCAGTTGCAGATCACTCTCGAGCAGATGGCCTTGCAGCATCGCCGTATACGCCAGCGCGAGGATCCGTTGATCCAGCATGTGCTCGATGGCGGGTCTGATGGCGGGCCGTGCGTGCATCTCTTTCTGCAAGTGATTGAAGTCGACGCGAGGCTGCAGGATCAGCGCTTGCTCGACCAGCCATGCCGGTGTCACGTCCGCGTAGGACTCCGGTAAGGGCGCGTCGTTGTAAGTGAGGGTGGTATAGCTGAGGTACTCCGAACCGGACAATTCATCCCCGGTATGCGGTCCGCGCAAGGACAGCTCGAGCAGGTTGCGCTGGTGCTCGAAAACACCGTACCCGGCGACCCGACGTTGCGTGCTGATCTGCAGGTTTTGTGGTTCCAGATCATCGATTTCCAGGTCGTCACTGAGGCGCTCAAGCCACTGTTGCCGGGCCAGCGCCATCAGGCTGACCACCGGTCCCATCAGATCGAGCAGCTTTTGCCGTGCCTGATGATAGTCGCCAGCCAGCTGTGCCAGTTCGGTCTGCTTCGTTGCGCTGGCGCTGCGATACCAGTCCGGTGCACTGTTGCGCAGGTGGCGTTCGAACAAGGTTTGCGCTTTCAATTCCAGGCGCTGAGTGAGATCCGGCAGTGCTCCGGCAATGGCCCGGTCCAGGGCCATGAGCAGTCGGGAAGCGTCTCGTTGCGGATTGTCGTCGAAGCTCAATGCGCGTTCGATATCCTGCGTGCGTTTGTCGATCAACGTCTCGTAGGTGTGTTCAAACAAGGGCTTGCTGTCGATCGGCGACAGTTGCAGCGGCCAGATCCCGGCTGCGCCGACGTTGTGATAACGCGTCGGCAGCATTCGCCTGAATCCGTCATGGCCGGTGGCGTGTTTGAAGTCATCAAGCAATTGGCTATCGAGGTCTGCCAGCGAGTCGAAGTACTCGAGACCTCTTGCCGGCGTGTACAACACAACATAGCCGACGCTCTGGTCTGTCAGCAGGTCGCTGACCCGGTGGCTGTCCTTTTCAGTGACGACAAAAGCCCCGGCCAGCTCGACGGTGACACCCTGGTAGCTGAACTGCAAAGCGTACATGGCCGGACGCAGCATCGGTCCCAGTGCGGTTTTTTCCACAAGCACACCGGCTTCAGGAGGGAGCAGGCGATCCTTGACGGCCTGCCGCGCCTCGTGGCCAATGGCAGTGACGCCGGCGTCGTCCTTCAAGAAGATTCTGGCCGGTTTGTCATCGATCAGATCGCGAAGATCCATGTTGATCAATTGCGTGTTGAGTCTGATCTTGAGCGTCGCAATCAGCTTCTTTCCTTCGTCGCTGTGCAGGTCGCTGGTTTCCAGCGCCTGATAAAGCACGCGGCTGCGCTGGAGGAAGTGTTCGCGGTAGTTTTTCAACTGCCCGTTCAGGTGCTTCAGGTAGACCTGCTCGGCCGTCGGTGGCTGTTCAGAAAGCAGCGGGGTCTCGATCTTGAAAAGATCATGGCCGATCTGGTTGAGATCGCTTCGGATCTCTTCGAACGTGGGGAGAGTGGAAGTGCTCATCGGCACAGCCTCCATGCTGGTTGGAAGAGTCTTCAGCATGTCGAGGGTGGCAGTGGTGATGGTGGTACATATGTATTGAACAACGCCAGCGCGCCTGGTGTTGTGTGTCGCTCAGGATTCATGGGTACATATCCGTTGCTGTGGTAACGGCGGCTTAAGGTTCCGCCCATACGGCGGGTCACCTTTTCCAAACGCCGAAAAGGTAACCCAAATGCTTGCCCCAACGTTCGGCCCGCTCGCTAAAGCTCGGGGTTCCTTCGCTCCGGAATTCATCCGGGCGCATCGCCTACGGTTTGCTTCGCTGCACCTCCTCTCGATGCATTTGGCTGCGCCAAACGGTCGCTGCGCTCCCACCCCCGGATAAATCCCTCCACTCAGCCTGCCGACGGGGCCGGTCGATCAAGATCAAAAGCCGCAGCCGAGCTGGCGCTCATCCTGTTTGAGTGGTGTGTGGTCGACTTGGGTTTTGTGCTGGATTCGCCCCTCATCGGAACGCCGCCCGCCCAGCCTTCTCCGGAGGGCGCCGATTTGTGTGCTATTCAAGCCGAGTTTGGTGCGGAGAGAGGGGGGCGATTTGTGGGGGCGAAACTGAGTTCGGCTAGGGGAGGCAGAGGAAGGATTTATGGGCTTTTCAAAACCTGAGTTCGGCTCGGTATATCACGTCGGTGTATCTCGCCCGAACACCTCGGTCAGTCCCCTCTCCCTCTGGGAGAGGGCTAGGGTGAGGGTTTGCTTTTGGCTGTTTAATGATGTGTCGAATAGCCAGAACCTTCCCACAAGGTTTTCAGGTTGTCCGTCGGACGTCGGGTCTCTAGTCTTTGGCTGTCGCTGCCAATTCAGCGACCGGGCGTGAGATCCCCGGAATGCTTGCAACTAGCGCCAACACCACGATAATTGGCGCCAGCTCAATCTGCTGCCTGTTTTATGGCGGCTGTGTGCGGGCAGACTTCGGTCTGGCCGGTTGCCTGCTCCGGTGGATCTCACCCTGCACATAGCTGCCACCTCTTCGCCGCGTGAGATCCGGCGAACGATGGCATCCTCACTTGCAGTAGCAGGAGTTGAATTTTGGACAAGCTAATTCCCGACCCACCCCCCGAAACCATCACCCCACTCGAAGAAGTCCTCCGCGCCGAAGACCAGGCCCGAAACCGCGAAGCCATCAAACGCGCCCTCGACTTCTACCTGTGCCCCGAACCCGCAAAGCCCCGCCGACCGAGCACCATGTTCATGGTCTGCCCAGAGGTCGACACCGAAAGTCTGCTCGCTCACGCCTGCGAATCGTTAGCCTCGGCAAGCGCTGCTACCAGCAACTTTGCCAATGAGCTAACCGGCCTGCAGCGCAGCACCGCGCTAGGTATCCAGCAAATCATCATGCTCGCCGAACTCGCGGTAAACCGGGCGCTGGATCGAGTCGATCCACAAACCTGACGATCGCGTCATCGTTCATCGCCAGCAGGCTGGTTCCCACAATGAGAACAATGCGCAACCTGTGGGAGCCTGGCTTGCCAGCGATGGCGGCCTGACAGGCAACCATTTTCTTAAAGCCTCAACATAGTCAAAACTGTGGGAGCGAGCCTGCTCGCGAAGCTCTTCTATCTAAGCTGCAAGACTATCTGGAGAAAGCAGATGCCGAAGCTGGATGACGCTCACGTCCTCTCATCCGCGTTAGACACTCTCGTCAGAAGCCCTCCATATCAGACCCGCCATTATCAAGCGCAGCAGCATTCATCCTGAGCCGATTTATCGGCAATAAAAAACCGGCCTAAGCCGGTTTTTTTGTTTCGATTAAACCTTGGCACTAACCTCACTACGATTGACCAGGCTTTCCAACGCCCCACTCAAACTCGCCGCCTTATCCCCCACTAGCAAATGCCAGACCCCGCCCTCCAATTGGCTTACGCCATGGCATCCCAGGTCTTTCAACTGCGCCTCGGACAACGCCTTGCCATCCGCCAATTGCAGGCGAATCCGCGTCATCGCAATGCAATCCAGTTGCAGCACATTGTCGCCGCCGCCCAACGCGGTCAGCCATTGCTGCGCTTCGGAACCGGCAACGGCCACAACGTTCGGTTCATCAGCTACAGCAGCCGTTTCAAGCAGAACGGCACGTCCCAGAGAAGGCATCGCCAGGCGAATCTCATCGGCAATGCTGTCCGCCATCGGTCCGACCACAACCTGCAAACTCCCACCCTTGCCCGGGCGCACAACCGCCATCGCACCCAGCGCTTTCAGCTCCGCATCCGACGCCTTGTTGCGATCTACCATCTCCAGGCGCAATCGCGTTGTGCAGGCGCCGACAGTGAGCAAATTCTCCGCTCCGCCCAGCGCTTTGATGTAAGCACTGGCGCGTTCGTTTTCCGTAAGTACGGTTTTTTCACTCACCGCCACATCTTCGCGACCCGGCGTCTTCAGATTGAAGCGACGAATACAGAAATCAAACACGGCGTAATACACCACGGCATAGGCCAGCCCGACCGGTATCACCAACCAGCCATTGGTCGAGCGGCCCCAACCCAGCACCATGTCGATGAAGCCGCCGGAGAAGGTGAAGCCGAGGTGAATGTTCAGCGCATTGGTAATCGCCATCGACAACCCGGTCAGCAGTGCATGCAGCAGATACAACAGCGGCGCCAAGAACATGAAGGCGAATTCGATCGGTTCAGTCACCCCGGTCAAAAACGAGGTCAGCGCCATCGACAGGAAAATCCCGCCCATCACCTTGCGGCGTTCCGGCAGCGCATTGCGGTACATCGCCAGACACGCCGCCGGCAAACCGAAGATCATCATCGGGAACATGCCGGTCATGAATTGGCCGCCCTTCGGATCACCGGCGAAGTAGCGCGACAGGTCGCCCGTCACCAGCGCACCCGTGGTTGGATCGGTGAAATTGCCGAACACAAACCACGCCATGTTGTTGAGGATGTGGTGCAGGCCAGTGACGATCAGCAGGCGGTTGAACACGCCAAACACGAACGCGCCGAGGCTGCCGCTTTCCATCATCAGCGCACCGAAGGCGTTGATGCCGTGCTGGATCGGCGGCCAGATATAGCCGAACACCACGCCCAGACCGACCGCCGCAAAACCGGTGACAATCGGCACAAAGCGTCGGCCACCAAAGAACGCCAGGTACTCCGGCAGCTTGATGTCCTTGAAGCGGTTGTACAGCGCGCCGGCCATCAGGCCGCTGACGATCCCGGCGAGCATGCCCATGTTGATGCTCGCATCGAGCACCTTGAGCGTGGAGATCATCACCAGATAACCGATCACCCCGGCCAGACCGGCGGTGCCGTTGTTGTCCTTGGCGAAACCGACGGCGATGCCGATGGCGAAGATCATCGCCAGGTTGGCGAAAATCACCTGGCCGGCGTCGTGGATGATCGCGATGTTCAGCAGGTCGGTGTCACCCAGGCGCAGCAGCAGGCCGGCAATCGGCAGGATCGCGATCGGCAGCATCAGCGCGCGGCCGAGGCGTTGCAGACCTTCGATGAAGAGTTGATACATGGCGTTTGTCCTTGTTGTTTTTGTTAGCGCAGAGGCCAATGTTGATGACAGGCGTGGCGCACGGCGGCGGCGCTGCTCAGCTTGAGCAGGTCGCGGCTGAGGCGCTGGCATTCGGCTTCGTGCACCTGGCGCACGCGATCCTTGATTTCGCCGATCTGCACCGGGCTGACCGACAGTTCGGTGACGCCCAGGCCGATCAACACCGCAGTGGCCAGCGGATCGGAGGCGAGGGCGCCGCACACACCGACCCAACGTTTGTGCACCGCCGCGCCTTCGCAGGTCATTGCGATCAGGCGCAACAGCGCCGGGTGCAGGGCGTCGACCCGGGCGGCCAGACCTGCGTGGTCGCGGTCCATGGCCAAGGTGTATTGCGACAAATCGTTAGTGCCGATCGAGAGGAAGTCGGCGTGTTCGGCGAGTTGTTCGGCTTGCAGTGCGGCGGCGGGGACCTCGATCATCACGCCGATTTCCGGGCGTTGGCTCACGCCGAGTTCCAGGCACAACGCATCGACGCGTTGGCGGATGTGCAACAGTTCATCCACTTCAGTGACCATCGGCAACAGGATCCGGCAGCGGCGCAGTGGGCTGACTTGCAGCAGCGCGCGCAGTTGCTGATCGAGAATTTCCGGACGGGCCTGCGCCAGACGAATGCCGCGCAGCCCGAGCACCGGGTTGGCTTCGATGGGCAGCGGCAGGTAATCCAGTTGTTTGTCACCGCCGACGTCGATGGTGCGGATGATCACCGACTTGTCGCCCATCGCATCGATCACTGCCTGGTAAGCGCTGCGCTGTTCTTCGACGTCCGGAGCGGTCTGGCGATCAACGAACAAAAACTCGGTTCGCAGCAGACCGACACCATCGGCACCATTGGCAAAGGCATCTGCCGCTTCACCGCTGGAGGCGACATTGGCGACCACTTCGATGTGCACGCCATTTCGCGTCTCGGCCGGCAAGTGAGCTTTGGCCTGCTGCGCGTCGCGACGTTGCTGGCGCTCGATTTGTGCCTGCTTGACTTCACCCAGGCGCTCAGCGTTTGGCGTCAGTTCCAGACGACCACCGTCGGCGTCGAGCACCACCGATTGACCTTGCGGCTGATCAAGCAGCGCCGAACCCAGCGCCACCATGCACGGCAGACCTTTACCGCGAGCGAGAATCGCCACATGCGAAGTCGCGCCACCCTCGGCCATGCACAACCCGGCGACACCTTGGGCGCTGAGTTGCAGAAGATCCGAAGGCGTCAGTTCATGTGCGGCAACAATGGCACCGGCCGGTACGTCGTAATTCCATGCTTCGCCGAGCAACGCGCGTAACACGCGTTGTTTGAGGTCGCGCAGATCATTGGCGCGTTCAGCCAGCAGCGCGCTGCCGGTGTGTTGCAGCACTTCGCACTGCACATCAATCGACTGGCTCCAGGCGTGAGTCGCCGCACTGCCTTGTTCGATGTATTGCTGTGCCGCGTCGAGCAGCGCCGGGTCCTCAAGCAACGCCAGATGCGCGGCAAAGATTGCTTCTTCATCGGCATTTTTGTGCTTTTTCGCTTGGGCGAGGGTGCCGTCGATTTCACTACGCACCTGCATCAGCGCAACTTCAAGCACCTGCTGTTGTTGCAGCGGATCGTGATTGCCCGTATCCACCGGCAAACTGATCGCGTTCAAGCGGAACAGCGGGCCACCGACGAATCCCGGCGCGGCGCACACCCCGTGCAGCACACCCGCTTCGGCCGGGCGTTTGAGAGGCGCAGCACTTGCCGGTGCCGCCGCGTGATGAGCTTCCGGCAACGCCGTAGCCAGCGCCGTGAGTAACGCTTGCAGCGCCGCCTCGGCATCCGGCCCCTGACAGCTGACCTGCACTTCATCCTGCTCGCCAACCGCCAGGCCCATCAAACCGATCAGGCTGTTGCACGGCGCCGATTTACCGGCGAAGTGCAGTTGCGACTGGCTTTTGAAACCTTGCGCAGTCTGACGAATCAATGCCGCCGGGCGCGCATGCAAACCACCGCGATGAGCCACCAACACATGACCATGAACCTCTGGCCCGCCGACCTCCGCAACATTCGCCGCCACGCTGTTGCGCGCAACAATGTGCAACAACGGCTCGCCAACCTTCACCGCTTTCAGCGTGATCGGGCGTACCTGAAAATCCTGGCTATTGGTCAGGATCAACAGGCTGACGAGGCTTTTGCACTGTTGGCCGACCTTGTCGAGGTCGTAGCGCAACAACGGCTGGCCCTTGGTCACGCGGCCACCTTCCTTGACCAGCATCGAAAAACCTTCGCCGTTCAACTCAACGGTGTCGAGTCCAAGGTGCAGGAGAATTTCCGCGCCGTTATCGGCACGTACGGTCAGTGCGTGGCCGGTACGGGCGACGTGAATGATCACCCCGGCGCACGGTGAGTACAGGGTGTCGTTGATCGGGTCGATGGCGATGCCGTCACCCATCGCGCCGCTGGCGAACACCGCGTCCGGGACTTTGGCGAGCGTGAGCACCGGGCCGCTGAGCGGGGCGCTGAGGGTCAGCTCTTTATTGTTGTTGTGCATGGCTCGGTCTCATCGGTTAAATCTCGGTTCGATATCCCCTGTAGGAGCTGCCGCAGGCTGCGATCTTTTGATCCTGTTTTTTGTGAATCAAAATCAAAAGATCGCAGCCTGCGGCAGCTCCTACAGGGTTGTGCATCAATCAGCAGTTGTTAGTGCGTGCGGGTTACTTTGCTCAGGTGGCGCGGCTGATCCGGGTCCATGCCACGGGCCACGGCCAGACCTGCGGCCATCACGTAAAAGCTCTGGATCGCCAGAATCGGATCGAGTGCCGGGTGCTCGGCGCGGGTCAGGGTCAGGTCGCGCTCGGTCACGTCATCCGGCGCGGCCAGCAGCACGCGGGCACCGCGTTGACGCATTTCTGCCGCGAGGCTCAACAGGCCAGCCTGCTCGGCACCGCGCGGAGCGAACACCAACAATGGATAGTGTTCGTCGATCAGCGCCATCGGGCCGTGACGGACTTCGGCGCTGCTGAACGCTTCGGCCTGAATCGCCGAGGTCTCCTTGAATTTCAGCGCCGCTTCCTGAGCGATGGCAAAACCGGCGCCACGGCCAATGACCATCAAACGCTCGCAATCGCGCAGCGCTTCGATGGCCACGCTCCAGTCCTGTTTGGCGGCTTCGCGCAGGCCTTCGGGCAGGGCATTGCCGGCTTCGAGCAATTCGTTGTCTTCTTTCCAGTGCGCGATCAACCGGGCGCTGGCGCTGAGGGTGGCGATAAAACTCTTGGTCGCAGCGACGCTGCTTTCAGTGCCGGCGAGCAGCGGCACGCTGAACTCACACGCCGCTTCCAATGGTGAGTCGGCAGCGTTGACCATCGACACACTCAGCGCGCCACGCTTACGCAACAGACGCAGGCTATTGACCAGATCCGGACTCTGTCCCGACTGCGAGAACGCGAACGCCACCTGACCGCTGACTTTCAATGGCGCCTGCTGCATGGTCACCACCGACATCGGCAACGACGCCACCGGTACACCCAGTTGCTGCATGGTCAGGTAGGCGAAGTAGCTCGCCGCATGGTCGGAGCTGCCACGCGCAACCGTCATCGCCACTTGCGGTGGCTGACGGCGCAGGCGCCCGGCAATCTCGATCATTTGCGGGTCGAGCTGTTGCAGTTGGGCTTGCACGGCCTCGAAGGAGGACAGCGCCTCCTCAAGCATTTTTGAAGTCAATGTCTTCTCCTTCGACCATGACGGCGGTCAGTGTGAGTGAGCGATCAAGCCGTACGCAGTCGGCCCAGGCGCCAGGTGCAAGGCGCCCGCGTTCAGTGATGCCGAGGTAATCGGCGGGGAATTGCGACAGACGCTGCGAGGCTTCGGCGATCGGCAAACCGATCTTCACCAGGTTACGCAGGGCCTGATCCATGGTCAGCGTGCTACCGGCCAACGTGCCGTCAGGCAGGCGCACACCGCCCAGGCATTTGGTCACGGTGTGGCTGCCGAGCTTGTATTCACCGTCGGGCATGCCGGCGGCAGCGGTCGAATCGGTGACGCAATACAGGCACGGGATCGAGCGCAGGGCCACGCGGATGGCGCCGGGATGCACGTGCAACAAATCAGGGATCAGCTCGGCGAATTTGGCATGGGCCAGTGCCGCGCCAACGATGCCCGGCTCGCGGTGATGCAGCGGGCTCATGGCGTTGTAGAGGTGGGTGAAACTGGTCGCGCCGGCATCGAGCGCCGCGACGCCTTCCTCGTAACTGCCGAGGGTGTGGCCGATTTGCATGCGCACGCCACGGCTGCTCAGTTCGCGGATCAAACCGTCGTGGCCGGCGATTTCCGGGGCGATGGTGATCACGCGGATCGGCGCCAGCGCCAGATATTCTTCGACTTCGGCCATCAACGCGGTGTGGGCAAAGTTCGGCTGGGCGCCGAGTTTGCCCGGGTTGATGTAGGGGCCTTCGAGGTGGACACCGAGCACTCGTGCGGCACCTTTCGGGCGCTGTTTGCAGAATTCTCCGACTTCTTTCAGTACGCTGGAGATCTCGGCGCTCGGCGCGGTCATGGTGGTGGCCAGCAGCGAAGTGGTGCCAAAACGCACGTGGGTTTTGGTGATGGTTTCGAAGGCGCTGGCACCTTCCATGATGTCTTTGCCGCCACCGCCGTGAACGTGCAGATCGATGAAACCGGGCAGCAGATAGGGCAGATCATTGTCGGCCGGATCGCAGGGCACGCCTTCGATCGACACGACTTTGCCGTGTTCGTGGACCAGCCGGCCGCGAATCCAGCCGCTGGCGGTGAGGATATTGTCTTCGGACATTTTGGTTCTCGCTTGTGGCTGCGCTTATCGACGCAGCTCTGCAACAAAGTCGTAGTAGTCGTTGCGGCAATAGGTGTCGGTGACTTCGATCGGCGTGTTGTCTTCGAGGTAGCCGACCCGGGTCATCAGCAGCATGGCGGTGCCGGGTGCGATGCCGACCAGCGCGGCGAATTCGTCCGAGGCGTTGATCGCCTGAATGTGCTGCAAGGCGCGCACGATCGGTTTGCCGATGCCGTCGAGGTATTCGTAGAGCGAGTCACCGACCTGTTGCGGCTTGGGCATGATCGAGGCGGGCAGGGTGCTCATTTCGATGGCCATGACCGTGTCATCGGCTTTGCGCAGACGCTTCATGCGCGCGACCTTGTCGTTCGGCGACAGGCTGAGGCGGATCAGTTCTTCGTGAGTCGGTGGGGTGATCTCGCGTTCCAGCCATTGCGAGCTGGGGACGAAGCCCTTGAGGCGGAGCATTTCGCTGAAACCGGAGAGGCGCGACAGCGGTTGTTCCAGGCGCGGGGTGATGAAGGTGCCGGAACCTTGCAGACGGCGAATCAGCCCTTGATCGAGGAGAACTTCCAACGCTTTGCGTGCAGTCACCCGGGAAATGCCCAATTGCTCGCTGAGGTTGCGTTCAGAGGGCATCGCCTGCTCGGACTTCCACTGTCCGGCATGGATCGCCGCTTCCAGATTGCGCGCCAATTGCAGGTACAGCGGCGTCGGCTGGGAGTCATCGGGACGTAGGGCGTGGAGGTCGTTCATGTAGGGCATTTCCGTCGCGAGTATAGGATTGTTGTGGCTCGCTTGTTGAGCGGAAATTAATACCACTTGAATACCATGTCAACGTAGGCAATGGGCGGTTAACCCAATGAAATGGCGGGTGTTGGAGGGGTTGGTTTGAAGTGGTATTAACGGTGGGCTATAAAATGCAAAAGATCGCAGCCTGCGGCAGCTCCTACAGTTGAGAGTGGTATCACCCTTGTAGGCGCTGTCGCAGGCTGCGATCTTTTGATTTATTTTTTTGCAGGTGACCAGCGGTTGCTGGTTAAGGGCGGATTTCGACCATCGTGCCATCCGGCACCAGATTCCAGACTTCGCGCATATCAACGTTGCGCATGGCGACGCAGCCATCAGTCCAGTCCAGGGTGTGGAACAGGTCTTCCGGGGTTTCTTCCGAATCCGGCGTGCCGTGAATCATGATCATGCCGCCGGGCTCGACGCCTTCACGTCTGGCGCGGGCCGAATCGCTGATGTTCGGGTAGGAGATGTGCATCGACAGATTGAATTTGTCGCTGGTCTTGCGCCAGTCGATCCAATAGAAACCTTCCGGTGTGCGTTTGTCGCCTTCAATCAGTTTCGGGCCTTTCTTTGCGCCCTTGCCCAAAGAAATTCGATACGTTTTCAGCGGCTTGCCGTCGGCGATCAACTGCAGTTGATGAGCCGACTTGAGTACCAGGACCTTCTCGATAAGCGGGGTATTCGCAGGCGTCACGGTGGTCACGAATGACGCTTGGGAGACGGTAACGAACGACAGGCAGAACAGGGCAAGCAACCAGCGCATTGAAACGATTCCCCAGGGAGTGACGCAAATAGGTTTTGTGTAGGAGCTGCCGCAGGCTGCGATCTTTTGATCTTCTAGCCGCAATCAAACAATGACCGGTTGAGCGAGCGGCGGAATCGATTCCGAGCGAACGGGATATGCCTCAACACGCCGATCAGCGAAGAAGCATTCTAAGGTACGCCCCACTGTGCGGAAAGCCAGCTCGTCCCAGGGAATGTCGGCTTCGTCGAATAATTGTACTTCGAGGCTCTCGGGGCCGGCGGCAAAGTCCAGATCGACCAGCTCAGCGCGGAAGAACACATGCACCTGACTGATGTGCGGCACGTCGATCAATGTGTAGATGCTCAGGTTGCGCACCCGGGCGCAGGCTTCTTCGGCAGTCTCGCGCACGGCGGCCTGCTCAATGGTCTCGCCGTTCTCCATGAAACCGGCGGGCAAGGTCCAGTAACCGAGGCGCGGCTCGATGGCGCGGCGACACAGCAACACTTTGCTGCCCCAGGTCGGCACACAGCCGGCGACAATATTGGGATTCTGATAGTGAATGGTCTGACAGCTGTCGCAGACAAATCGCAGCCGCGAATCGCCTTCGGGAATGCGCTGGGTGACCGGGTTACCGCAGTGGCTGCAAAATTTCATGCTGGGCTTCCTGAATGCTGCGCCTATCTTGGCGTGCAGCGGTGTCGGTCGGCAAGTTGTCGTTTCGCGACACGACGGGTTTCGGGGGCTTGGGCGCTCGCAATGATTGGTGCATGATGCAGGGTAAGGCACTGATCGAGAACACTCATGCTGGACGAGCTACTGCATAGGGTAAGCAACCACACACCGCGCACGCTGGAGACTGACACACGTTTCCCCGAGGCTGCCGTTCTGGTGCCGATCACCCGCAGTGACGAGCCGGAACTGGTGCTGACCCTGCGTGCCAGCGGGCTCTCGACCCACGGCGGCGAAGTCGCCTTCCCCGGTGGGCGCCGCGATCCGGAAGACCCGGACCTGATCTTTACCGCACTGCGTGAAGCCGAAGAAGAAATCGGCTTGCCGCCCGGATTGGTCGAAGTCATCGGCCCGCTCAGCCCGCTGATTTCCCTGCACGGCATCAAGGTCACGCCTTATGTCGGCGTCATCCCCGATTTTGTCGAGTATCGCGCCAACGATGCCGAGATCGCCGCCGTGTTCAGCGTGCCGCTGGAATTCTTCCGCAAAGACCCTCGCGAACACACCCATCGCATCGACTATCAAGGTCGCAGCTGGTACGTGCCGAGCTATCGCTACGGCGATTTCAAGATCTGGGGCCTGACAGCGATCATGATCGTCGAGTTGATCAATCTGCTCTATGACGCCAAGATCAGCCTGCATGAGCCTCCGAAAAGCTTTATCAATACCTGAAGCCGTCGTTCGAACGGTCATTCACCTTGAGCCCTGAGGAAAACAAGATGAAATACCGCTTGGGCGACGCCCGTGTCGAGACCCATCCACAGAGCTGGGTCGCCCCCAATGCCGTGCTGGTGGGCAAGGTCAAGCTGGAAGAGGGCGCCAACGTCTGGTTTAACGCCGTGCTGCGTGGCGACAACGAACTGATCCTGATCGGCAAGAACAGCAACGTCCAGGACGGCACGGTGATGCACACCGACATGGGTTTTCCGCTGACCATCGGTACCGGCGTGACCATCGGCCACAACGCCATGCTGCATGGCTGCACCGTCGGCGATTACAGTCTGATTGGTATCAATGCGGTGATTCTCAATGGCGCGAAGATTGGCAAGAACTGCATCATTGGCGCCAATTCGCTGATCGGCGAAGGCAAGGAAATTCCTGATGGTTCGCTGGTGATGGGGTCGCCGGGCAAGGTTGTGCGTGAGCTGACCGAACCGCAGAAAAAGATGCTTGAGGCCAGCGCCGCGCACTATGTGCATAACTCGCAGCGTTATGCGCGCGATCTGGTTGAGCAGGAAGAATGAACACGACAGAAAGACCCGTCGCCTCGCCGTGCGTGAATATCTGTGCACTGGATGAGGATGATATTTGCACCGGCTGCCAGCGTACGGTTGCAGAAATCACCCGCTGGGGCCGCATGACCAACGACGAGCGCCGCGTGGTGCTGGGGTTGTGTCATGAGCGGGCGAAGGCGAGTGGGTTGGTGTGGATGATCCCTTCGAAGTCGTGATCGACTTGAGAATGCTCTCACCCTAACCCTCTCCCAGAGGGAGAGGGGACTGACCGAGGTGTCTTACGCTATACGCCGACTTGGCATACCGAGTCGAACTCAGGTTTCGAAACGCCCCCGATCGGCTCCCTTTCCCCCTCGCCCCCTCGGGGAGAGGGCTGGGGTGAGGGGGTGGCTCTTGATCTGCTGGTCAAGTAATCTGTGCGCCAATCTGCCAGGTCGCCCCCATGATTTTCCTCATCGCCTACATCAGCAGCGTCGTGCTGATCAACTTCGCCTTCTCCACCGCGCCGCACCTGGACATCATCTGGTCGGCCTGGGGCGGCCTGGTTTTCGTGCTGCGCGACATGGTGCAAACCCGCTTCGGCCACGGCGCGCTCGTGGCGATGTTGGCGGCGCTGGTGCTGTCTTACGTTACCTCCGATCCGTCCATCGCTCTGGCCAGCGCCACCGCGTTCGCGGTCTCCGAAATCATCGACTGGCTGGTGTTCAGCGTCACCAAACGGCCATTGCGCGACCGCTTGTGGATCAGCTCGGCACTGAGCATTCCCCTCGATACCTTCATCTTCTTCGGCATGATCGACCTGTTGACGCCGCCGGTGATCATCACCGCACTGGCTTCGAAATTCGCCGGCGTCACTGCCGTCTGGCTGATCATGGCCTGGCGCGATCGTAAACAGGCCGTCGCCGGCTGAAGCCAAACCCTCAGGTTCATGTAAAATGCCGCGCTTTCTCCCCATGGAAAGCGCGTCTGGCGCTGCTTTCCTCGATGATCCGCTTCTTTGAGGACCTGAGATGACCCGTATCGGAACTCCATTGTCGCCAACCGCGACCCGCGTATTGCTGTGTGGCTGTGGTGAGTTGGGCAAGGAAGTGGTGATCGAGTTGCAACGCCTGGGCGTTGAAGTGATCGCCGTTGACCGCTACGCCAACGCGCCGGCCATGCAAGTTGCGCATCGTAGCCACGTGATCAACATGCTCGACGGCGCCGCCCTGCGTGCCGTGATCGAAGCCGAAAAGCCGCACTTCATCGTGCCGGAAATCGAAGCCATCGCCACCGCCACCCTGGTAGAGCTGGAAGCTGAAGGCTTCACCGTGATCCCGACCGCGCGTGCTGCGCAACTGACCATGAACCGCGAAGGCATCCGTCGTCTGGCTGCTGAAGAGCTGGACCTGCCGACCTCGCCGTACCACTTTGCCGACACCTTCGAGGACTACAGCAAAGCCGTTGAGGATCTGGGTTTTCCCTGCGTCGTCAAACCGGTGATGAGCTCGTCGGGCAAAGGCCAGAGCCTGCTGCGCAGCGCCGATGATGTGCAGAAAGCCTGGGATTACGCGCAAGAGGGCGGTCGTGCCGGCAAAGGTCGGGTAATCATCGAAGGCTTTATCGATTTCGACTACGAAATTACCCTGCTGACCGTGCGCCACATCGGCGGTACCACCTTCTGCGCACC
Organism: Pseudomonas sp. NPDC085632; assembly: GCF_044541255.1. Taxonomy (NCBI): domain Bacteria; kingdom Pseudomonadati; phylum Pseudomonadota; class Gammaproteobacteria; order Pseudomonadales; family Pseudomonadaceae; genus Pseudomonas; species Pseudomonas sp. NPDC085632. The sequence goes on from NZ_JBITSX010000066.1 coordinate 20,256, forward strand.
AGTCGGCCACCGTCAGGAGAAGGGCGACTATCAGGAATCCTGGCAGCCACAAGCCATGAGCCCGATCGCCTTGGCCGAGTCCGAGCGCGTTGCCAAAGCGGTGACTGAAGCGCTGGGTGGCCGTGGCCTGTTCGGCGTTGAGCTGTTCATCAAAGGTGATCAGGTGTGGTTCAGCGAAGTCTCGCCGCGTCCGCATGACACCGGTCTGGTGACGCTGATTTCCCAGGATCTGTCGCAGTTCGCGTTGCACGCTCGCGCGATTCTGGGTTTGCCGGTACCACTGATCCGTCAATTCGGGCCATCGGCTTCGGCGGTGATTCTGGTGGAAGGGCAATCGACTCAGACCGCCTTCGCCAACCTCGGCGCTGCGCTGAGCGAACCGGACACGGCGTTGCGTCTGTTTGGTAAGCCAGAAGTGAATGGTCAGCGCCGCATGGGCGTGGCGCTGGCGCGGGATGAGTCGATCGAGGCTGCGCGTGCCAAGGCGACCCGTGCTGCTCAGGCGGTTGTTGTAGAGCTGTAAACCGCGCCGCGACATTCGCGAGCAGGCTCACTCCCACAAATGGAATTCGTTCCCCTGTAGAAGTGAGCCTGCTCGCGATAGCGATCTATCAGGCAACCCGATTCAGATCGTTATCCCGCGTTTCTTTCAAGCACAGCACCGCAATCACGCTCAGCACCGCGGCCGCCGACACATACCCGCCGACATAACTCAAACCACCCATAGCCACCAGTTTCTGCGCAAAGAACGGCGCCGCCGAGGCCCCGACTATGCCGCCCAGGTTATACGCTGCCGAAGCGCCGGTATAACGCACGTGGGTCGGAAACAACTCGGGCAACAACGCGCCCATCGGTGCGAATGTCACGCCCATCAAAAACAGCTCGATGCACAGAAACAGCGCCACCCCCCAGGTCGAACCCTGAGTCAGTAAAGGTTCCATCAGAAACCCGGACAGAATCGCCAGCACGCCACCGATGATCAGCACCGGTTTACGCCCGTAACGGTCGCTGGCCCAAGCCGACAATGGTGTCGCCGCCGCCATGAACAACACGGCAAAGCACAGCAATCCGAGGAAGGTTTCGCGGCTATAACCCAGTGTGGAAACCCCATAGCTCAGGGAAAACACCGTCGAGATATAGAACAGCGCGTAGCACACCACCATCGCCGCCGCGCCCAACAAAGTCGGTGCCCAATACTGGCTGAACAGCTCAACCAGTGGCACTTTCACTCGCTCCTGACGAGCGATGGCGTTGGCGAAAACTGGCGTTTCGTGGAGTTTCAGGCGCACATACAAGCCAACCATCACCAGCACCGCGCTGAGCAGAAACGGAATTCGCCAGCCCCAGCTGCGGAACTGCTCGTCATCGAGGGTCATGGCCAGGGTTAGAAACAAGCCATTGGCCGCGAGAAAACCAATCGAAGGGCCAAGCTGCGGAAACATACCGAACCACGCGCGTTTGCCTTTCGGCGCGTTTTCCGTGGCCAGCAGGGCGGCACCGCCCCATTCGCCACCCAATCCCAGCCCCTGCCCGAAGCGCAGCACGCACAGCAGAATCGGTGCCCATGCGCCAATCGTGGCGTAACCCGGCAGCACGCCGATCAGCGTCGTACACACGCCCATCAACAGCAATGAGGCAACCAGTGTCGATTTACGTCCGATACGGTCACCGAAGTGGCCGAACAGCGCCGAGCCCAGCGGCCGGGCCAGAAAAGCGATGCCGAAAGTGAGAAACGCCGAGAGCATCTGCGCCGTGCCGGACGTCTGCGGAAAGAATACCGGCCCAATCACCAGCGCAGCCGCTGTGGCGTAAACATAAAAGTCGTAGAACTCGATTGCGGTGCCGATAAAACTCGCCGTCGCCACACGGGTGGCGGAGTTGGTCGGTTGTGCAGGCGCGGTGTCGCTGAAAGCGGTACTGGTCGTCATGCGGTGATCCCTGACAGTCATGAGCTCCGTTGGAGCGAATTATTATGGTCGAGCACCCAGGGATGTGGGATGAGGCGCGGTCGCTGTTTCAGGTAGGAACAGTCGCCGGAGTACAACGGAAATGGCCGAAACCTGTCGGGTGCGGGATAAGCACACGGTCTGGCGACGCTTGGGTAAGCGTTTCGATTATAGGAAGGGGGCTAACAATTGAACAAGAGCAAAAGATCGCAGCCTTCGGCAGCTCCTACATGGGAACGCATTTCAAATGTAGAAGCTGCCGAAGGTTCGGGCCGCGTTCGGACGATCTTTTGATCTTTTATCGGGCAGGCACCAGGGCTGGCACAGAAGAGGTATGCCAGATCAGCACCTTGCTCACCCGGTTCTCCTCGGTCTCGAGAATCTCCAGTCGATAGCGGCCGATCTTCAAGCAAACCGCACTTTCGGGAATGGTTTCCAGCGCTTCGGTCACCAGGCCATTCAGGGTCTTCGGCCCATCGCTCGGCAAATGCCAGCCCAGGCACTTGTTCAGCTCACGGATCGACGCCGTGCCATCGATCACCATGCGCCCATCCGCCTGCGGATGAATGTGCGGGTTATCCAGGCTGTGCTCGCTTTCAAACTCGCCAACGATTTCTTCGAGAATGTCTTCCAGCGTCACGATGCCGAGCACTTCGCCGTATTCGTCGACCACCATGCCCAGTCGGCGCTGTTGCTTGTGGAAGTTCAGCAGTTGCAGTTGCAGTGGCGTGCTTTCTGGCACGAAGTACGGTTCGTAGCTGGCCGCCAGCAGTGCTTCGCGAGTCAAATCACCATTGTTCAGCAAATGACGGATCTGCCGTGTGTTGAGTACCGCTTCAACCTGGTTGATGTCGCTATGGAACACCGGCAGGCGAGTGCGCTTGTTATGCCGCAGTTGTTCGATGATTTCTTCGATCGAGTCGTCGAGGTTGATGCCGTCGACGTCACTGCGTGGCACCAGAATGTCATTGACCGTGATGTTGTCCAGCGCATGAATGCCCGAAACCGGGTGTGCCCGGACCGGATGATCTTGATCGTCATAGCGGTCGGCAGGCGAGTCATCTTCGCTTTGCTGCACGACCTGAACCTTGCGCGCAAACGGACTCATCAGTAAATCGCTGATACGGCTGAACAGCCAGGCCAGCGGATAAACAATCTTTAGCGGTACTGCCAGCAACGAATTGCCGAAGGCCAATACGGCATCCGGATAACGCCGGGCGAAGGTGCGCGGGAAATAATCGGCGAACACCAGCAACACGGCGCCGGCTCCCAGGCATGCCGCCCACGGGCCGTTTTCTTCACAGAGAAAAATCGCCAACAACGTCGCGATGATCACTGCGAGCGCTCGGCACAAGGTGTTGCAGAGGATCAGGCTGTCGAGCGGGAAGCTCAGCTTCGCCAGTGGTTTATCGCTGGCGCGCGAGGCGGTTCGTTGCGCGAGCAAGTGCTGTTGCGCGATTTCGACGGCGGTAAACAGCCCTGACCATAAAATCAGCAGGACAAATACCGCGAGCATCGGCCCTAAGGGCAAAGCGTCCATTTATGCCGCCCGTCAGATGTGCAGAATGTATTCACGAACCAGTTTGCTGCCGAAATACGCCAACATCAGCAGGCAGAAACCGGCGAGGGTCCAGCGAATCGCCTTGTGACCGCGCCAGCCGAGACGGTTGCGGCCCCACAGCAGCACGCTGAAGACGATCCAGGCCAGGCACGCGAGCAGGGTCTTGTGCACCAGATGCTGGGCGAACAGATTCTCGACGAACAGCCAGCCGGAGATCAGCGACAGCGACAGCAGCGTCCAGCCGGCCCAGAGGAAGCCGAACAACAGGCTTTCCATGGTTTGCAGCGGCGGGAAATTCTTGATCAGCCCGGACGGGTGCTTGTGCTTGAGCTGGTGGTCTTGCACCAGCAGCAGCAATGCCTGGAACACCGCGATGGTGAACATACCGTACGCGAGGATCGACAACAGAATGTGCGCGAGGATGCCCGGCTCTTCATCGATGATCTGCACCGTACCGGTCGGCGCGAATTGCGCCAGCAGCACGGTGACCGCGCCCAGCGGAAATAGCAGCACCAGCAGGTTTTCCACCGGAATGCGCGAGCAGGCGATCAGGGTCAGGGCGATCACCGCCGCCGCGATCAGGCTCGAGGCGCTGAAGAAATCCAGGCCCAGACCGATCGGGGTCAGTAAATGCGTGAGCAGGCTGGCACCGTGGGCCACCACGGCGAGAACGCCGAGGCTAACCAGCAGGCGCTTGTTCGCCTTGGCGCCTGTGGCCAAGCGGGTGCTCTGATAAAGGGTCGCAGCGGCATATAGAAGGGCGGCGGCGAGGGTAGTCAATAAACTGGGTGACAAGGGGAGCATAAATCCTGTTAGGCAGGCCCGAAAGGGGCTGAGTTTGGCATAGAACCGCCATGGCACGAAAGACTCAGGAAGCTGACAGCGAGGTGTCCGCCAGCCGCAGTCTTCGCTATAATCCGCGACCTGCCCACGCCGCAGGCTCGCCGAGCACATGTTGATTCCGGTCTGGGCCGCCATTATCCCGGTCTACACAGGGCCTGAAAGGATCGCGCAATGTTTGAAAACTTAACCGACCGTCTCTCGCAGACGCTGCGCCATGTCACCGGCAAGGCGAAGCTGACCGAGGACAACATCAAAGACACCCTGCGTGAAGTGCGCATGGCGTTGCTCGAAGCCGACGTCGCCCTGCCGGTGGTCAAGGACTTCGTCAATTCGGTCAAGGAGCGCGCTGTCGGCACCGAGGTGTCGCGCAGCCTGACGCCGGGCCAGGCGTTCGTGAAGATCGTCCAGGCCGAACTCGAAAGCCTGATGGGCGCGGCCAACGAAGACTTGAACCTGAGTGCTGTGCCGCCAGCTGTCATTTTGATGGCAGGTCTGCAGGGCGCCGGTAAGACCACCACCGCCGGTAAACTTGCGCGCTTCCTTAAAGAGCGCAAGAAGAAGTCGGTCATGGTGGTGTCGGCGGACGTTTATCGTCCTGCGGCGATCAAACAGCTGGAAATGCTCGCCGGTGAAGTGGGCGTGACCTTCTTTCCATCCGATCTGAGCCAGAAGCCGGTCGACATCGCGCAAGCCGCTATTAAAGAAGCAAAACTGAAATTCATCGACGTGGTCATCGTCGATACCGCCGGTCGTCTGCACATCGACGAAGAGATGATGGGCGAGATCAAGGCGCTGCACGCCGCGATCAACCCGGTCGAAACCCTGTTCGTGGTTGACGCCATGACCGGTCAGGACGCCGCCAACACGGCCAAGGCCTTCGGTGATGCACTGCCGCTGACCGGTGTGATTCTGACCAAGGTCGACGGCGACGCTCGTGGCGGTGCCGCATTGTCGGTGCGCGCCATCACCGGCAAGCCGATCAAGTTCATCGGTATGGGCGAGAAGAGCGAAGCGCTCGATCCGTTCCACCCCGAGCGTATCGCCTCGCGGATTCTCGGCATGGGCGACGTGCTCAGCCTGATCGAGCAGGCTGAAGCGACCCTCGATAAAGACAAGGCCGACAAACTGGCCAAGAAGCTGAAAAAGGGCAAGGGCTTCGACCTCGAAGACTTCCGCGATCAGCTGCAACAAATGAAGAACATGGGCGGCCTCGGTGGGCTCATGGACAAACTGCCGAGCATCGGCGGCGTCAATCTGTCGCAAATGGGCAATGCCCAGAACGCCGCAGAGAAACAATTCAAACAGATGGAAGCCATCATCAACTCCATGACCCCGGCCGAGCGCCGCGACCCTGAGCTGATCAGCGGTTCGCGCAAACGCCGGATCGCCATGGGTTCCGGCACGCAGGTGCAGGACATCGGTCGCTTGATCAAGCAGCACAAGCAGATGCAGAAGATGATGAAGAAATTCTCCGCCAAGGGCGGTATGGCGAAAATGATGCGCGGCATGGGCGGAATGTTGCCCGGCGGCGGCATGCCAAAAATGTAAGGTGTCCCGTCTCACCCATTCTGCTCACTTATGGCGGCGCCTGATGCCCTCATGCTGCGTTGCCGCTCCTCGCCATAGCGGGCTATGACTCGTCGCGGCGCCTTGCTTGAGGGCATCAGTCACTCGTCAAAAGTGAGCGAAATGGGTGAGGCAGGACACTAAGACTTCGCCGGTCGTCGCACCGGCGCAGACCCTGCAAGGACGCAGGATCAACAGCAAACCCGCACTCGGCGGGAGCTGACTGGCCGTTTTCATCGACGGCTCTATATGCAAATCCGCACGGCATGCCATAGGCGCCGGAAAAAGTCATTTGCAAAAGTCCGGATATTCCTTAGAATATGCGGCCTTTCGGGCACCCATGCCCGCTGTGCATTTAGATTTGCAGCACCGACTACAGGAACGATGTTCACATGCTAACAATCCGTCTTGCCCTTGGCGGCTCCAAAAAGCGCCCGTTTTACCACCTGACCGTAACCGACTCGCGTAACCCGCGTGACGGCTCCCACAAAGAACAGGTTGGTTTCTTCAACCCTGTTGCCCGTGGTCAGGAAATCCGTCTGTCCGTGAACCAAGAGCGCGTAGCCTACTGGCTGAGCGTTGGTGCACAGCCTTCTGAGCGTGTTGCTCAGTTGCTGAAGGAATCTGCAAAGGCTGCGGCCTGAGCAATATGAACGCGACGCCTGCTGTTGCCGATGATTTGATCGTTATTGGCAAAATTTATTCTGTTCATGGCGTTCGCGGCGAAGTGAAGGTTTATTCCTTTACTGATCCGACTGAAAACCTGTTGCAGTACAAAACCTGGACGCTCAAGCGTGAAGGCAATGTCAAACAGGTCGAGCTGGTCAGCGGACGCGGGAGCGATAAGTTCCTGGTCGCAAAGCTCAAAGGTCTTGATGATCGTGAAGAAGCTCGTCTTCTGGCCGGTTATGAGATCTGCGTGCCGCGCAACCTGTTCCCTGAATTGACCGACGGCGAGTACTACTGGTACCAGCTGGAAGGTCTGAAGGTCATCGATCAACTGGGGCAATTGCTCGGGAAAGTCGATCATCTTCTGGAAACCGGCGCCAATGATGTAATGGTCGTCAAGCCTTGCGCTGGCAGCCTGGATGATCGCGAACGCTTGTTGCCCTATACGGGTCAATGTGTGTTGGCAGTCGATCTGGCCGCGGGCGAGATGAAGGTGGATTGGGACGCGGACTTCTAAGCGTGGCTAACTTGCGCGTAGAAGTGATCAGTTTGTTTCCCGAGATGTTTTCCGCCATCGGCGACTACGGCATCACCAGTCGAGCGGTCAAGCAGGGGCTCTTGCAGCTGACCTGTTGGAACCCGCGGGATTACACGACGGATCGGCATCACACTGTGGACGATCGTCCGTTTGGCGGTGGTCCGGGCATGGTGATGAAGATCAAGCCCCTGGAAGATGCTCTGGTTCAGGCCAAGGCAGCAGCCGGGGAGGCGGCGAAGGTGATTTACCTGTCCCCCCAAGGCCGTCAACTGACTCAGTCGGCGGTACGCGAGCTGGCACAATCGGATGCATTGATCCTGATTGCCGGCCGCTATGAAGGCATTGACGAGCGCTTTATTGAGGCTCATGTCGATGAAGAGTGGTCGATTGGCGACTATGTACTGTCTGGCGGCGAGCTGCCGGCGATGGTCCTGATCGATGCGGTTACACGACTGCTGCCTGGAGCTTTAGGGCATGCGGACTCCGCCGAGGAAGATTCCTTTACGGATGGTCTGCTGGATTGCCCGCACTACACCCGACCTGAGGTGTATGCGGATCAGCGTGTACCCGACGTGTTGCTGAGTGGCAACCACGCGCATATCCGGCGTTGGCGTTTACAGCAGTCCCTTGGTAGGACCTTTGAACGACGCGCCGATCATCAGGAAAGCCGCTCGCATTCTGGAGAAGAGAAGAAGCTGCACGAGGAATACATCCGCGAGCGGGACGATAGTAAACAACCTAT
>NZ_JBITSX010000067.1:0-26726 GCF_044541255.1 Pseudomonas sp. NPDC085632
TTAATCAACTGGTCCAGTAGCAGGTTTTGATGGTGTCTGACTTGGCCCCATCGCTGGCAAGCCAGCTCCCACAGGGGACGGTGTTGTTGATGCGAACTGTGACACAACACAAAAACCTGTGGGAGCTGGCTTGCCAGCGATGAGGTCAGTCAGGCCAATAAATAATTCAAAGTTTTTGCAAAAGATACTCCATCACCCGAGCCATGTTTGCCCCATCCTCGGGTTCTCCTTTCTGTCATCTGCAACCACCCGCCAACGCCTTCAGCCCGATTCCGCCAAACCCCTGATCCAGACCCTGCACTACACCCTACAAACACCCGAGAAAATCCCTTCAGAAACACCGCGCACCTCCCGAGGTTTTTTCCTTTATCTGTCACCGGAAGCTGCGAATTTCTCAGTGCGACTTAACCAAGGCCAACGCTAGCGAGGGCCCCGGTGAGTCCTCCCAGTGTCATGCAAGTCACCCGAAAACCTGTGTTCCCAAACCTAGTTGAAAAGGAGATTCTTCATGTTCAAGCGCACTCTGATCGCAGCTTCCCTGACCGTCGCCGCTCTGGCTTCCGCTCAAGCCATGGCCGTTACCGGTGGTGGTGCAACGCTGCCTGCCGCTCTGTACAAAGGTTCTGCCGACAGCATCCTGCCAGCCAACTTCACTTACGCGGCTGTGGGTAGCGGCGCTGGTAAGACGGCGTTCCTGACCAACGTTGCCACTGGCTTCGGCGCCACCGGCACTGTGCACTTCGCCGGTAGCGACTCGGTACTCAGCGCTTCGGACATCAGCACCTACAACAGCGCTTTCGGTGCTTCGTACGGCCCGCTGATCCAACTGCCTTCGGTGGCCACTTCGGTTGCCATCCCTTACAAAAAATCCGGCCAGACCGCTCTGAACCTGACCAGCGCGCAACTGTGCGACGCTTTCTCGGGCACCGTGACCACTTGGGGCGGTCTGCTGGGCACTGCTGACACCACGCCGATCCGCATCGTTTATCGCAACGTTTCCAGCGGCACTTCGGAGATCCTCACCCGTCACCTGAACGCTGTCTGCCCAACCAAGTTCACCACCAACTCGACGTTCGTCAACGCCCGTCCAGCCGGTTCGACCCTGCCGTCGAACTGGGTCGGCGTCGCTGGCACCGCTGACGTCGCGCCTACCGTTGCCGCCGTTGATGGTTCGCTCGGTTATGTCGGTCCGGACGGCGTGGACGCCACCAGCAACGCCCTGGTTTCGCGCATCAACAACGTACAGCCAACCTCGGCCAACGTTGCCCTGGCACTGGCTTCGGTGACTCCACCGGCGACCGCTGCTCTGGCCGCTGACCCGACTCGCTGGTCGCCAGTGGTGGCTAACCCGGCCATCGGTTACAAACTGGCTGCCTACACCAACCTCATCGTCGGCCAGTGCTACAAGGATGCAGCCGTGGCCAACGACGTGAAGGCGTTCCTGACCACTCACTACAACACCACCACCAACGACCTGGCCGTCAAGAACCACGGTTTCGTGACTGTGCCATCGGCCTGGAAAACCAAGGTGTATGAGACCTTCGTATCCAACGCTACCGGTTACAACCTGAACATCAACAACACCAGCGTCTGCAACACCATCGGTCGTCCTTTGTAAAGCGCCCGATTCACACCGCAACACGAATGGCAGCCCCTCGAGGTTGCCATTTTTTTTGGCTCCCGTTCGTGGGGCATTCGATAAGGAGATTGAACATGTACAAACACATTGCAAAGGTTGCACTGCTGTCGGCGGCGCTGATGTCGGGTCACGCATTGGCGGTGACGGGTGGCGGGGCGACGTTGCCTGCCGCGCTGTACAAGGGGTCGGCCGACAGCATTCTGCCGGCCAGCTTCAGCTACGCCGGTGTTGGCAGCGGGGCAGGCAAAGTGGCGTTTTTAAGCAACAATGCTGCGCCGTTCGGCACTACAGGCACTGTGCATTTCACTGGTAGCGATTCGATCCTGACGGCAAGCGAAATCAGCCAATACAACAGCGCTTTTTATGCCAGTTATGGTCCGCTGATTCAGCTGCCATCCGTCAGCACCGCCATCGTCGTGTCCTATAAGAAAAGCGGTATCAGCAATCTCAATCTGACGAGCAGCCAGTTGTGTAATGCGCTGTCCGGTGACACCACAACGTGGGGCCATCTAATGGGCACTGCCGACACCACGCCGATTCGCGTGGTTTACCGGAACAACGCCAGCGGCACCTCGGAAATCCTCACTCGCCACCTCAATTCCGTTTGCCCGACAAAGTTCTCGACCAGTTCGTTGTTCACTACCGCGCGCCAGCCGTCAGGTTCGACAGTGCCGATAAACTGGGTCGGCGTGTCGAGCGACAGTGATGTCCTGCCTACGATCAATCAGGTCGACGGCTCGATCGGTTACTCCGGCCCTGACGGTATCCAGGTGACCGACAACACTGTCGTTGCACGTCTTAACGGTGTGCTGCCAACCCCGCTCAACGTCGCGCTGGCACTGTCTTCGGTGACGCCACCGTCGACGTCTAGCGACGCCTATAATCCCGCCCGGTGGTCGCCCGTGGTGGCGAACCCTGCCCTTGGCTACAAAATTGCTGCCTACAGCAACTTGATCATTGGTCAGTGCTACAGGGATGCCAACGTGGCCAACGAAATACGCAACTTTCTCACCACTCACTACAGCCAGCCTGGCAACAATGCTGCGGTACAGGCGCACAAATTCTTTGCGATGCCACTGAGCTGGAAAAACGCCGTCACCGCCAACTTCATCACCAATACCACCGGCAACAACCTCGACATCAACAATCCGGCCGTGTGCAACGGCATCGGTCGTCCTCTTTAAAAGTGACTGCCGCCAAACCGATGGCAGCCCCGCACAGGGCTGCCATTTTATTTGATGGCGCAGAACGGCCCGCCGCGAATACTCCCCCAACATGAAGTTTGTGTGACATCCGTTCGGTCGCGACCGCCGCCAACTGCCTATGACGTAACAGCAGGTTTTTGCACGCCTGCGGCATGTGTGGCAACCAACGTGTGGCAACCCAAAAGGATCTCGTAGTGATGCTCGCTCGCCCATCCCGTCGTACCAACGTCCAGTCGTTCAAACGTGAAGCCGTGGAGCCGGCGCTGTGGTTGCTCAAACCGCTGGCGCAGGCGGTGGCGTTGTGTCTGGTGGCGGGCAATGCGCACGCGGCAACGGCGTTCAGCTCCAACTGGTTCGCTGCCAAGGGGGCCGCTCAGCAAGCCGCGGCCGCACGGCCGAGCACTGGCGGTTTGCCGGGGATGACGCCGCCACTGGCGCAGCAGCAGAAAGCCAACCAGCAATTGCAGCGCTCGATCCAGACCCTGAACAACACCGTCGCCGCGATTGCCGCGCAGCAGGCGGCGCAGGCGGCCGGTCGTGCCGCTGCGCTGGGCTCGGTGCAGTTTGTCCCGGACGGTCTGGGCGAGGGCGGTCTGAAGGTCGATAACAGCCTCACCCAAGGTTGGCAGAACGCCAAGGGCCCGCAGCAAACCCAGGCCGACGGCAAGACCACGGTGAAGATCGAGCAGACCGCCGACAAGGCCATCCTCAACTGGGAAACCTTCAACGTCGGGCGCAACACCACCGTCGAGTTTGCCCAGCAGGCGAACTGGGCGGTGCTCAACCGGGTCAACGACCCGAATGCGCGGGCGAGCCAGATTCAGGGCCAGATCAAGGGCGACGGCACGGTGATGCTGATCAACCGCAACGGCATCGTCTTCAGCGGCAGCAGCCAGGTCAACGTGCGCAACCTGGTGGCAGCGGCAGCGAACATTACCGATATCCAGTTCCGCGACCGTGGCCTGTATTTCGACAGCAACGGTACTCAGCCGACCTTCACCGATGCCGCTGGCAAGGTGTTGGTTGAGCGCGGCGCGAGCATCACGACTCATAAACCGGCGACGTCGACCGATGCCGGTGGTTATGCCTTGCTGCTCGGCAGCGAAGTGCAGAACGACGGCAGCATCAGCACCGCCAAAGGCCAGACCGTGCTCGGCGCCGGTGACCGCTTCTATATCCGCAAGGGCGCGGGCACCGAGGGCAATGCGCTGTCGACCACGTTCGGCAACGAAGTCACGCCGGGTTTCAAGGCCGGCGATGTCAGCGGCAAGGTCAGCAACAACGGCTTGATCCAGTCGGCCACCGGCGACATCACGTTGACCGGTCATGAAGTCGTGCAGAACGGCGTATTGCTCGCCAGCACCTCAGTGGCTGCTCGCGGCACGATTCACTTGTCTAACCCCGCGAGCGACAGCGGCGGCAGTGTCACCCTGGCGCAAGGCAGTGCCACGGCGATCATGCTCGACAGCAGCGACCTGACCGCGCTCGACAGTCAGCATCAGGCAGCCTTGAGCGCGGTCACTGCGAACAACCGCATTCGTGGCGATCAGTCGCGCATCGAGATCCAGAGCGGCGGCAGTGTCGAGTTCCAGAACGGCTCGATCACCCTCGCCACCGGTGGCCAGGTGGCGGTGACGGCGCAGCGCCGCAGCCTGGTGCGCGACGGGGCGATGATCGATGTCTCGGGTGCCCTCGGCGTCAAAGTGGCGATGGAAAACAACAACATCAAGATCAACGTGCAGGGCAACGAGCAGCGCGATGCCTCGGTCAACCGCGACCAAGGCGCGCTCAACAGCAACGACATCTGGGTCGATGTGCGCGAGCTGGTCTACGTGCCGGCCGGCACCAACGGCTATGCCACCGATCGCTGGTACACGGCCGGCGGCCTGCTGGAAGTCGGCGGCTATCTCGGCACTCAGGCGCACAGCGTCGGCGAGTGGATGGCGCAAGGCGGCACGGTGAGTTTCGCCGGCAACGATGTGGTCACCGAAAAGGGCTCGTTGATCAATCTGTCCGGTGGCACCCTGGACGTGCAAAGTGGCGAGATCCGCCAGAGCTGGCTGCGCGGTGCCGACGGCAAGCTGTACGAAGTGTCGCGTGCGCCGGGCGACCTGCTCTACACCGGACTGTACAAAGGTTTCGAGGACAGCAGCGAGCGCTGGGGCCAGACCCGCTACTTCTACAATCCGCTGATTGCCCCGCGTTCGCGTTTCGAGTCGGGTTACACCGTCGGGCGTGATGCCGGGCAACTGGTGATTGCCACGGCCAACGCCGCGCTCGACGGTCAGATGCTCGGCGAGGTGTATCAGGGCGAGCGGCAGAATCAGGCGCCGAAACCGGTGCTTGATGGTTATGAGCAGAGTCAGACCGCGCTGGCGCGCCGCGCGCAATTGATCGTCGGCAGTTATGACCCGGCGTATGTGGCGGCCGCGGGCGGCGTGTTGTATGCGCTCAACCCGTTGCTGGATCAGGTGCAGATCGGCGGTCAACGGCCACTTGCCGGCACTGATCTGGACCTCGCCGGCGCCGTGTCGCCGGCGCGCCAGGGCAAGTTGTTTCTTGATAACGATCAGCTCAACGGCTTCCGTCTCGGTGCGCTCAAGGTGGCGGCCAGGGATCAGGTCGTCGTCGCGGGTGCGCTCAGCGTCGATACGGCTGGCGACATCACCCTGTATGCGCCGGATGTGCAGGTCGGTGCTGACCTGGCCGCGCGCAGCGGCAGCCTGCGCCTGGGCAACGTACTCAATCAGTTCAACGGCACCGTGAGCAGCGACACCCGGCTCACGGCGAACACCGGCAAGCCGACGCAAGTCTCCGTGGCTGAAGGCGTTCACCTCGATACGCGCGGCGTGTGGAGCAACCTGCGCACCCAGCCCGACGATGGCGCCAGTCTGGCCTCGCTCAACGGTGGTTGGGTGTCGATCCGCAGCAGCGGTGATATCAATATCGGCGCCGGCAGCCTGCTCGATGTGTCGTCCGGTGGCGCGATCCTCGCCAACGGCAAGACCCGCGGTGGCAAGGGCGGTGATTTGACTCTGGAATCGAGCGCGATTTCCTCCCCCGGTCAATCGCACCTGCGCCTCGAGGGCGAGTTGCGTGGCTACGGTGTAACCGGCGGCGGCACCTTGACCGTGCAGGCCAACAAGATCCTGATCGGCCAGACCGACAAAGCGTTGGCCGACAACACCCTGCGACTGTCCACCGATTTGTTCAACAAGGGCTTCTCCGCGTACAACCTGATCGGTTTGAGCGGCCTGGACGTCGCCGAAGGCAGCGTCGTTGACGTCAGTCTGCCGGTGTACCGTTTTGGCGACGCCGCGCCGAATCAGCTCAGCGGTGCCGACCCACTCGCGGCGCTGGAGCTGTGGACGCCGGCGTTGTTCCAGGACAACGCGACCCAGGGCGTGCTGACGCAACGCGCCGGTGCCAGCCTGACGCTGCAAGGCGGGGCCAGCCTGCTCAGCCTGATCGACGCGGCCAACAGCAGCCTGACCCTCGGCCGTGGTTCGCGCATCAGTGTCGACCCGGGGCAAAGCATCAAGTTGCGCGGCGCCGGGCAGATCACCGTGGACGGTGAACTCAATGCCTGGGGCGGCACGATTGATATTCGCCAGCAACAGTTCGGTGCGATCAAGCCGGCCACCTCCGATCAACTCGCCGAGCCGAACGCACACAATCGTTCGATCTGGATCGGTGAACACGCGCGGCTGGATGTGGCGGGGCGCGTGAACACCGCAGTGGATGCCTTGGGTCGCACCTACGGGCAGGTCGGCAAGGGCGGCAGCATCATCCTCGGTGGCGAGATCGACGCGAAACTCGCCACGGCCACGGCCGCCGATGCCTACGTGGTGGTGCGCCAGGGCGCGCAACTCGATGCGTCTGGCGCCGAGGCGCTGCTGGACATCGCCGGGCAAGGACCGACACGTGTGGCCACCGACGGCGGACGCATCGCCATCAGCTCCTACAACGGCCTGTTCATCGACGGCGATTTACGTGCGGCAGCGGGCGGTGCCGGGGCGGCCGGTGGTCGTCTGGAAGTGGCGCTGGAGACGCCGTTGTACGCCGATTCGGCGGCCAACAACGTGCGCACGCCACGCGAGTTGATCATCGATCAGACGTCAACCGGGCAGACGCTGGCCGCCGACCTGCGTCCGGGCGAGAGCGACGACGGTTTGCGCTACGGTCAGGCCCGGGTCCATGCCGACAGCCTGATGGCCGGTGGCTTCGACACCTTGAGTCTGTTGAGTAACGGCCTGTTATCGTTCGACGGTGACGTCAATCTGCACATGCAGCAAAGTCTCAGCCTGTACGCCGGGGCGCTGTCCCAGGCCGAGTCAGGCAAAGACACGGCCCGGGTCGATCTGAGCGCGCCGTATCTGCGCTTGTCCGGTGTCGGCAGCTACTACAGCGTGGTTGGCAGCGTGCGCCCACGCCTGACGAACAGCCCGACCGGCAAACTCGCGGACGCCCGCTTCACGGCGTCGGCCAACTTGCTGGATCTGGGTAACGGTCTGTCGTTCGGGGCACAGGGTTCGATCCTGCAACTGAAAGCACCGGCCGTCGAATACAGCCGCCGTGGGTTTGCCGAGGTCAGCCTCGACAGCAGCGGTGACCTGCGCTTTCTGGCGCCGACCGATGGTGCGGATAAAAGCCGTCTGTGGACCCCGGGTGATTTGAACCTGCGTGCGGCGCAGATTTATCCCGCCAGTGACGTGCAGGCAGAAGTGCGTGTGGGTTATCAGGGCGCGCAGTCGGTTGCCGACCATACCCTGCGCATCAGCGGCCACGGCGCGGCGCCGGCTGCGGCGCCTTATTCGGCGTTCGGCAAGCTGACGTTCTCGGCGGCGTCTATCGAACAGGGCGGCGTGTTGCGTGCACCATTGGGCAAGATTGTCCTCGGCGACGACTTGTTGACCACCACCCGTGAGGTTCGCCTGCTGCCGGGCAGCGTGACGTCGGTCAGCGGTGCCGGGCTCGTCATGCCATATGGCGGCACCACCGACGGCATCGACTATCGCTACGGCGGCAAGTCAGTGGTGTTGAACGGCGTCACCGGGGAAGCGACCGGCGTGTCGATGAGCACCCAATTCATCGATGTGCAGAGCGGCGCGCTCATCGATTTGTCGGGGGGCGGCGACCTGCGTGGCGCCGGTTTCATTTCCGGGCGCGGCGGTTCGACCGATGCCCGTTTCAATCCGCTGGTGCGCAACGCTACCGACGGTACTTTCAGCTTGCCAGGGCTGGCGAGCAACCCTGTTTATGCGATTGTGCCGGGCAACCAGAGCACCTACGCGCCGGTGCTGGCCGAGGCGGGCGCGGTCGATCCACGGATCGGCCAGCAGATCACCCTCGGCGCCGGAGTGCCGGGCTTGGCGGCCGGCACTTACACGTTGTTGCCGTCGACGTTTGCCTTGCTGCCCGGCGCGTTCCGGGTCGAAGTCAACGGTCAGGCCACGCCGGGCGCAAGCACGGGTGTGTTGCCGATGCGCAATGGTTCGTGGACCGGCAGCGGGCAGATGTCGATTGCCAACACTGGCCTGCGCGACAGCCTCGCCCGACAGGTCATCCTGACCCCGGCCCAGGTGTTGCGCGGTTACTCGCAATACAACGAAACCAGTCTCAGCCAATTCATCCAGAGCGATGCCGTGCGGCGCGGGGTTCCCCGGGCACTGGCCCCGCAGGACGGCAAGACCCTGGACCTGCGCCTGATTGACGGTGGCGAGCAGGACATCGCGTTGCAGTTCAATGGCCAGGCGCGGTTCGGTGCCGCTGCCGGTGGCCTGGTTGGCACGGCCGTCGTGCGCAGCGGCAACGCCCGCAGCAGCTTCGAAATCCTCGGCAGCGGGCAGGCGCCGACCGAGGGCTTCAACGGTATTTCGCTGTACGCCGGAACGCTCAACAACCTCAACGCCGGACGTTTGACCATTGGCGCAATGCCTACTGTCAGCTACAGCACCGCGGGTAACATCATTGGTTTCATCGGTGACACCTCCAGCATCGTCTTGCGTGACGGGGCGTTGTTGGCAGCGCCGGAAGTGCTGTTGCGCAGCAACTCGATCAATGGCGGCATCACCGTCGAAGCGGGCGCCGGGATCAACGCCTTGGGGCGTGGCAACGCCGCTTATGACTCGACGGCCGGGTACATCTATCAGCCGGGCGCGTCCAGTGTGGTGGTGGTCTCGAACGGCTGGACCAATGTCCTGGCGCCGGAGGCGGGCGGCGGTTTCACCGGTGCCGGCAGCATTCGGATCGGCACCTGCGCCACAGCGGTTTGCGCCAGCCCGGCGCTGCTCTACTCCAACGGCAGCATCACCGCCGCCACGGATAACCAGTTCGAACTCGGTGAAGCCGTGCGTTTCGGCACGCGTCATCTGGCCCTGGCGGTGGGCGCGGTCAACGCTGGCAGCGCCGAAGCGTTGGCGGCTGCGGGCAACCGCGTACCGGCCGGCCTGACCCTGAACCAGAATGTGCTGGACCGGTTGCTGCGCGGTGATCGCCAGTTCGGCGCCCCGGCTCTGGAGACGCTGAGCCTGACCACGCGCGATGCTTTCAATCTATACGGCAGCGTGACCCTCGATACCTTCGATGCGCAGACCGGTCAGAGCAAGCTGCAAAACCTCGTGCTCGCCACCCCGGCGATTTATGGCGCGGGCGCTTCCGAGGATATCGCGACGATCCGCACCGCCAACCTGATCTGGAGCGGTGCCACTCAGGACCCCGGCAGTGTGATCAGCGGCGGCGCCGGTACCGGCAGCGGCACCCTGGATATTCAGGCACAACGCATCGAATTGGGTTACGGCCCGATGCCACAGCCCAACGGCCTCGATCAGAACAATCGTCTGGCGCTGGGTTTTGCCAACGTCAACCTCAGCGCCAGCGAACGCATCACTGCCAACCACAAGGGCAGCCTGGCGGTGTATCAGCAGCAGGGCGCTTACGACCCGCTCAAGGGTTACGCCTACACTGGCGGCAATCTCACTTTGCGCACACCGTTGCTGACCGGTGAGGCTGCGTCGGTCAATCTGCTCAAGGCCGGCAATCGCCTGACGCTCAGCGGTGCCGGTGCTGCGGGTGTGGCCGATGCCCTCGGCGCGGAGTTGAATCTGCAAGCCCGCGACATCGTGCTCGACAGCCGCGTCGCGCTGGCCAGCGGCAAGCTCACGGCCAAGGCCGAGCAAGACTTGACCCTCGCTGGCGGCGCGCAACTGGACATGGCCGGGCGCACCTTGCCGTTCAACGACGTGAGCAAGTACAGCTGGGGCGGGGACGTGTCGTTGTTGAGCAACAACGGCAACATCCGCCAGTTCGCCGGGTCGCGCATTGATCTGTCGGCGAAAAACAATCAGGCCGGCAACCTCAGCGCCGTGGCCTTGGCGGCGGATGCCGGCACCGTCGATCTGCAGGGCGAGATTCTCGGCGCCAGCAGCGGCTATTACGATGCCGGCGGCACGCTGGTGCCGTACAAGGCCGGGGGCGTGGACATTCGCGCCCAACAGTTGGGCGGTGATGCGAGCGTGCAGTTTGCGGCACTCAACCAACGTCTGAATGCCGGACAGGTGTTCGGCAGTCGCAGCTTGCAACTCAAGCAGGGCGATTTGCTGATTGGCGACGGGCTCAAGGCCGGCGAGGTCAATGTCTCGGTGGACAATGGCAGCCTGACGGTCAACGGCTTGATCGATGCGAGTGGCGAACGGGTCGGCAGCATTCGGCTGTCGGCGCAGAACGGCCTGACCCTGGCCGGCAACAGCGTGCTCGATGCCCATGGTCGGGTGCTGCGGGTCGACAGTTACGGCAAGATCATCGACGCGCCGAACCGGGCCATGGTCGAGCTGAATTCCGGTGCCGGTGTCTTGACCCTGGCGTCCGGCACGCGCATCGACTTGCGCCATGGTACTGATGCGGTGCCGGGTTTCCTCGCCGGTCAGCATGACCAGATGCTGCGCGGCACCGTGGAATTCAACGCGCCGCGTCTGGGCGTCGGCGACATCGCCATCGATGCCAGCGGCACTGTGAATATTCAGGGTGCGCGTTCCATCGGCCTCAATGGTGTGCGCCGCTATGACGATGCGCGTGATGGCGTCGACCCTGCGGTCAGCGGCCGGCCGTATCAGGTGATCGACCAGGCGCTGTTGACCCGCATCGACGGCGACAACACCACCTTCATTGACGCCGCGCTGAACAACGCCGATCTGTTGCAACGCAAACTGGCCGGCCTGAACAATGCGGCTTATGCCGATGCCTTCCATCTGCGCCCCGGGGTCGAAATTGCCAGCAAGAGCGCAGACGGTGATCTGGTGGTCGAGGGCGATATCGATCTCTCGCGTTATCGTTACGCCAGCCTCAATCCGCACACGCAAAAAGTCGCGGGTATTTATGGCTCCGGAGAGTCCGCCAGCCTGGTGATCCGTGCCGGCGGCAATCTTGATATTTACGGCAGCATCAACGACGGCTTCGCGCCGCCCCCAGAGACGGTCGACGATGCTGGCTGGAAGCTGTTGCCGGGCGTACAGCCGTTCGGCGGTGATCTGGTTGTCCCAGGGACCGGAGTGACGCTTGCGCCGGGCACGCAATTCCCGTCGGGTGTGACCCTCAATTACGACCTGCCGATTCAGGCGACGACGCTGGTCAGCGGCACGCTGCTGCCGGTGCAGGTGGAACTGGCCGCGCCTTATACCTTCAGCGCCGGCACGGTGCTGGCGGGGGCGGTGCACGACGCCTCGGGTAATCTGTTGTATGCCGCCGGGACGCTGTTGAGCAGCGATGTGACCGTGCCCGCCAGCAGCCGTTTGGGTGCCGGTATTCGCTTGAACCGCAACACCGCGTTGCAAGCCATGAACTGGCCCAAAGGTGTGCCGTTGCCGGGCGCCTTCGATGCCGACACCGGCAGCAGCAAGCATTTGATGTTGAGCCGTTCGCTGGCGCTGTTGCGCGGTTCGTTGATTCCGTCGATGACCAATGTGGTACTCGCTGACGGTGTCGCGTTCATCGAGTTGCGCGCTTTGAATGGCGCGAGCCAGGGTGCCAACTGGGCACTCGCGCCGATGTTGCCGTCGGGTAGTGCCTCGTGGTCGATCCGCGCGGTGGCGGGGGCTGATCTTTCCGCCGCCGATAGTCGCGCGGTAAAACCGCTCACCACCGAAGGCAATTTGCGCCTCGCGGACACCCATTACGGGGCGAAGATCACCGAAGGCAATCCACGCGCGGTGTGGTCGGAAACCAACCAGTATGGTTTCCCCGCCTTCGAACCGGTGCCCGAGGAATACCTGATTCTCTGTGAAACCGATCCCGGTGCCTGCGCACCGATGGCGCGCTGGACCTGGGCCCCCGGTAACCAGTTCGGTTTCCAGGATTACGCGCCGATCCCCGAGGAATACCTGACGCTGTGCGACAGCTATCCCGAGGTGTGCGTCGAGAGCAATCCGGCGAGAAGCGCCAGTATTCACAGCCAGATGTTCAGCGTCTTGCGCACCGGTACCGGTGATCTCGATCTGATCGCCGCCGGCAATCTGAGCATGGCCTCGCCGTTTGGTGTGTACACCGCCGGTACCCAGTCAGCCGATATCGATCCGCGCTTCAACCAGAAACGTGCACACCTGTCTGATAACGGTTCGGTGCTGGGCAGTGCCGGTGGCGACGTTGAAAAATGGGTCGACGGTGGCACCGACAGTCTCTATCAGGCCTGGTATCCGCAGCTCGGTGGCAATCTGACGATCAATGCCGGCGGCTCTGTCTCCGGCGATACTCTCGGGCGCAAGACCGCGAACAGCGGCGGCTACCGTGAGCAGGTGCCAAGCGTCGCGGTGGGTAATTGGTTGTGGCGCCAGGGCGATGGCAGCAGTGACGTGCCGACTGCCTGGTGGATCAACTTCGGCAGTTATGCCACTCAGCCGCTGCCGGATGCCGACATGGATGCGGCGCCGTACCTGGTGGGGTTCACCGGTTTCGGCACCTTGGGGGGCGGCAACATCAGCCTGCGCGCCGGTGCAGACGCCGGCATGCTCAAACCGATGGGGGATGCGCGGACCAACCCACGCAGTCAGGGCTTGATCGTGGCAGTGGGCAGCACCGGTCGAGTCGACAGCGACGGCAGCCTGCAATTGACCGGTGGCGGTGATATGGACATCCGCATCGGCGGCTCGCTCAATCCATCCCTGCAAGCGCGGGCCGGCAACGATGGGGTCACGCCACCCAAGCATGATCTGCAAGGCGCGCTGATCAACCTGCGCGGCGCGGCACAAATCAGCGGCAGCGCGGTGGGCGGGATCAATCTGCAATATGGCGCCAACAGCGTGTTGCATGATGCGCGCGAAACCCGTGCGCTTGACCCGTTTAGCGCAACCACCAGCAATGCCTCCGGCGGCCTTGTGCTGATCCCCGGTGACTCGGGCATGCGCATCAACACCCGTGGCGATCTGGTCTTGGGTGGCGCAGCGGATCCGGGCCGGGTGCGCTTGCAGAACGCCACGCCGCTGTTCGATGACCAGGGCAACATCACCCAGGGCGGAATATTGACCGGTTTCTCGTTGTGGACCGAACACACGGCGATCGATCTGTTCTCGGCCGGTGGCAATCTCACCCCGAGTACCCAATTGGCCGAGACTGACACCAACGGGCCACTCAAAGGGCAGAACACCTCGCCAACCGACAGCCGTTTCGTCTATCCATCGATTCTGCGCGCGGTGGCGGGGCAGGGCTCGATCTACGCCGGTTCGTCGGCGGCTTACAGCGTCGGCAACACCGCCCCTGCGACCGCCTATTCGCTGTTGTTGGCGCCGTCGGCGTCTGGTCAACTGGAACTGTTGGCGGGTGATTCGATTTATGCCGGCGGCTATGCGATCAACCAGTCCGGGGCCAGTCCACTGGCGATTGCCACGCCGTTCGCTCCGGCGTTCAACGGCTATGCCAGCAACTCGGCGCAAACGCCGTTTATTTCCAACAGCGGCAGCGATGGAGTCCTGGCTGAACCGAACCTGCGTTATCCCTTGTTCGCTTTCGGCAGTAACTCGTACGCCGGCCTCAGCGATGTCATGGGCCCGGCACGAATCTACGCGTTGACCGGTGACCTGGTCGGTATCCGCAGTGG
This sequence comes from Pseudomonas sp. NPDC085632, assembly GCF_044541255.1. Taxonomy (NCBI): domain Bacteria; kingdom Pseudomonadati; phylum Pseudomonadota; class Gammaproteobacteria; order Pseudomonadales; family Pseudomonadaceae; genus Pseudomonas; species Pseudomonas sp. NPDC085632. The sequence goes on from NZ_JBITSX010000067.1 coordinate 13,928, forward strand.
CGAATCGTTACGGGCAAGCGATTCGCTGCGCACCTGGAACGAAGCGGCAGGGCCGGTGTGGATGATGGCCGGTCGTGACATCGTCGCCTCTGGCACCAACCTGGGCCAACCGACGATTTCGCCGAAGGATGGCGTCGGCACCAGCAAGGACACGATCTACTCCACCGGCAACCTGTTCGTGCACAACGACCCGAGGGATGTATCGAAAGTGTCGGCCGGTCGCGACATCCTCTACAGCAGCTTCGACATCGCCGGCCCCGGCACCCTGGAGGTCAATGCCGGGCGCAACATCCTCATGGAGGACCGGGCCAGCATCACCAGCCTTGGCTCGTTGTTGCCAGGTGATCAGCGACCAGGCGCGAGCGTGGTCTTGCAGGCTGGCGTCGGCGCGCAGGGGCCGGATTATTCACGGTTCATCGCGCGGTACCTGAACCCGCTGAACGTCGCCAGTGCGGATGCCTCCCTCAGCGCGCAACCGGGCAAAGTGGTCAAGACTTACCTCGACGAGCTGCAGAGCTGGCTGACCCTCGGTTACGGCTTCAGCGGCAACGCCGAACAGGCGCAAGCGTTCTACGCCGCGTTGCCGGGCACCGAACAGGCGATCTTCGCGAGGCAGGTGTACTTCGCCGAACTGCGCGCCGGTGGCCTGGAGTACAACGATGTCGATGGCCCGCGCAAAGGCAGTTATCTGCGCGGTCGCAACGCCATCGCTGCGTTGTTCCCGACCACCGATGTGGCGGGCAATCCGATCCGCTATGACGGCGATATCACGCTGTACGGCGGCGCCGGGGTCAAGACCCTGTTCGGCGGCGACATCCAGATGCTCACACCGGGCGGCGGTCAGGTGTTCGGCATTGAAGGCGCGGCACCGCCATCGACGGCGGGGATCATCACTCAGGGTTCGGGCAACATTCAGCTGTACTCGCAGGGCAGCATCCTGCTGGGGCAGAGCCGGATCATGACCACCTTCGGCGGCTCGATCCTCGGCTGGTCCGCCGAGGGCGATATCAACGCCGGGCGCGGCTCGAAAACCACCGTGGTCTACACACCGCCGAAACGGGTTTACGACACTTGGGGCAACGTCACCCTGTCGCCATCGGTGCCGAGTACCGGCGCCGGTATCGCCACGCTCAACCCGATTGCCGAAGTGGCGCCGGGCGACATCGACCTGATCGCACCGCTGGGCACCATCGATGCCGGCGAGGCGGGGATTCGCGTGTCGGGCAACGTCAACATCGCCGCGCTGACCGTGGTCAACGCTGCCAACATTTCGGTGCAAGGCAAGGCGACGGGCGTGCCGGTGGTCTCTGCGGTGAATACCGGGGCGATTACTTCAGCCAGTTCCGCCGCATCGTCGGCGACGCAAGCAGCAGAGGACGTCGCCCGTCAGCAGCAGGCGGCAGCGCGGCAGAATCAGGCTTCGGTGTTCACCGTACAGGTGCTGAGTTTCGGCAATGAGCAACTCGCGCCGTCCCGCGATGGTGCCAGCCGTGCACCGGCACCGGGTTACAACCCGAACAGCCCGGTGCAGGTGTTGGGCGCCGGGGCGCTGGATGAACAGGCGAAGCAGCAGTTGACCGAGGAGGAGCGTGGGCAACTGACGTTGTAAAAGACTCTCGTGCAGTACGTTTGGGCGGCCGGTTGGTCGCCCTTTTTTTATGTTGATGAGGTTCGTGGGTATTGTTGTCGAGTGTGGATTAATGTCAGTATTTTGATGTGCCCGTTCACTCGATAGACCAGCAGATAATTTGAATTGACCATCATTTCCCGAGTGCCTGGCACTAGACCGAATCTGTAACCATAGGGGATTGATGAAAGCCTTTGCATTGCTGCGCCCACCTTGTGCTGCAGAGCCGCTAGCGTTGGAATTGTATTGTTCAATGTAATCGATAATGTCAGCCAGATCGTTCAGAGCCTGATCGCTCCATTCAAGCGGCAGTGCGTCGATTCTTGCGTTTCTCTTCTAGTAATTGGTCTAGGCGCACCATGGCTTTCTCATGGGGAATGCCCGGGCGAGGATCATCCAGTGCAGCCTGCACCTTGGCACGAAACCAGCGATTGTAGCTCTCTGCCTCTTCTTCGGACTAGAACTCAGAATAAAACGGGGAAAGCAATATGCTCATATGACCTCCGTGATCAATTTCAAGCGGTCTAAGCGGTGAGTGAAAACGTGGTCTGTCCCCGATAACCCCTCCCCGATAACCCCCGATAACCTGGCCCCGATAACCCCGATAACCTCCCTTTGCGAGCAAGCTCGCTCCCACATTTGCAATGCGTTTCCCTGTGGGAGCGAGCTTGCTCGCGAAAGGGCCATCCCGGTCAGCAGGAAGATCTCGATCAAGCCCCGCTGTTTAAATCACTGGTTAAATAAACCCGTCCCCTCTGTGGTCCTTTTCTTTTTGATCATGGAAGCCTCTTGATAGTGATGTTGTCGAAGTTGATAGGAACCGACAAGGTTTGATTTCGGTTGTGTCTACAGCTTATTTCAATTACAACATCCTGATTTTCGGCGTTGTAATAATAAGTTCCTGTAGTGCTTTTCCAGATGTTGTTTGCTGGCAATTCGTCAAGGTGGTGAGCAAGCTGGCCATTAAAATCCACTCTTAAATGGCCGGGTATTGAAATTTCCACATAGTCATACTTATATGAAAAGCTTATTTGATAACCTCCCCGCTTCAGTTTTTTATAGGTTTTCTTGATTCCTACGCGTTCGTTGGGCTTGAGAAATGTTAAGTTGTTTGCCCAGTAAAATTCTCCAAGTGTATTTTTTATTTCTCCTCGGCCCGCAATGATATTTGTCCAATTATTCCAGTTGCCACTGGTGAAGTCCGTGAAGTCATCGACATTCTTGCTTACCGTTATTGCCCAAGGTGCCGAAGTTTCAGCGTTGCCATATAAACCTTTGGCAGTAAATCTGTGCGCTGTTTCACTCAGATCTTCAATGAATAAGTTCCATGCTCCGGTATCAGCATGTGCTGACGTTTGATCTATGGATACTTCGCCGTCGAGTACCTCGACTTTCTGGCCTTTAGCGGCAACGCCGCTCAGCGTCACGGCTTTTTCCGCAGTTTCTCCGCCTTGTGGAATTTCAGAACCGCTCGGTGAGCCTTTGACTGAGGTTAGCGTCGGAGCGGTAGCTTCCGTCACGGTCAGCGTTCTCGCTGCCGACACCAGGCTCGGTTGCTCTAGATATCTCGCCGTAAAACTGTGTTTGGCTTTGCTCAGGTCTGAAACCGACAGACTCCAGATGCCGGTTACTCCATCGGCCGTCTCTTTACCTTTGATAACCGTACCGTCGAGCACTTCAACTTCCCGCCCGGCTGCGGCAACGCCGCTTAGGGTGACGGCGGTTTCCACGGTGACCCCGCCTTGAGGGATTTCGATACCGCTGGGAGAACCGTTGACCGATGTCAACGTTGGTGCTGCAGCCGCTGTCACAGTCAGTGTTCGCACATTTGACCATTGCGGGCGCGGGGTATACAGCGACCCTGCGTATAACCTCCGGGCACCCACTGCAACAGTAATCGACAACTCCCATGTGCCTGTTGTCGTCGAGGCTGTGGCCACTCCCTTGGAGGTGTGGCTCGGTCCGTTTCCTTCAAAAATTTCGACTCTCTGGCCCTTGCTCGCGGTGCCTTTGAGCGTCAGGGCGGTGCTGACGGTAGTTTGTCCCTCGGGGATTTCAACGTTTTTGTCGTCCAGCACATTGCTCAGCGTCGGCACAATGACGGCCGTGACGGTGAGGGTGTAGGCCGCAGAGGCGGGTTCGGCACCATATTTTCCTGTCGCGGTAAAACTGTGTTTCGTCACACTCAGACCCGACGCGGTGTAGGTCCAGATTCCAGAAACCGGATCCGCCGTGACCTGATCCTTGACGGTGGCACCATCGCGTATCTCGACGTTCTTGCCCTTGGCCGCCATGCCGCTCAGCACCACGCTGGTTTCAACGGTGGTGCCACCCTCGACAATGTCCTTGCCGCTTGGCGATCCCTTGACCGAGTCGATGGTCGGCGGATCCAGCGCCACCGGTTGCCCTACCGTAAACTCCAGATCATTCGAATAGCTGGTCGTGTTGCTGGCCGCCCGAAAAATCTCGTAATTAACCTTCACTTTTTTCCCGCGATTAGGTTCGATGTGCTGCGCCACAAACGCCGCGTTCAGCGGGAAGTTCACGTCCTTGTCCTTGGATAAGGTGTTGAGTACTTTCGAGTCGGTAACAGGCTCATTGCCTTCAACGATCCAGAAAAATTTCACGATATCGTAGGGCTCGGTCGGCACAGCCACCGGCCGTGGGGCGGTGATTTTGCTGACGCCACCGGGCAGGTCTTTGGGTTCGAGCACGCCATCCTTTTCACCTAGCACGATGGGTTTGACCAGTTCCCGTTGCGCTTTACCGACGTTGAGCAACGAGGCGTGCAGCGAGGCGCGACGGGTGATGGTGCCGTTTTCGTCGCTCAGCAGGTTGTACGACAGACGCAGCGTGCCGCCCTCCAGGGTTTTGCCGTGTTCGCCGGCGACGGTGATGATGAACCCCTCGGGGTCATCGGCCTCGTCTTGGCTGGGGAAATACCAGTCCAGTTCGGGGTCGTAAATCGTGAGGTCGGACCGGGTGCCGAACAATTTGAGCTCGATGGCGTTGTCCGGGGTGATCAGCGGATCGTAGGGGATGCGGATGCGGTATTCGGGCGCATTCGGGTCGAGCGCGCCACTGATCTGGTCGATCGCGATGGGCGCGGCCAAGCGCGTGGCCTCACCGATGACGCTGTAGGCGCGGGACTTGGATCTGGAGTTGTCGACCACGACGCCGCCGCGGCGCACATGATAGGCGTACACCACCGTGCGTTTGGCCAGGGCGCGCAGGGTGCTGTTGTTGTGCGCGATCGAGACTCGCACCGGCGGCGTGGTTTCAATACGCTGGATCACCAGTTCACTGATCTCTTTTCCTTCGTCGTCGGTACCGAAGACGCTGAGGTAGATCTCGTCGTTCTTTTTGAAGATGTTGTCGTCCTCCGCCCAGACTTCTACCTGCGGCCGTTCGTCCCCCAGCGCCTCCAGATTCACGATGAGACCATCGGCCTGTTTGAGGATGGGCGCACCCAGCCGCAAGCCCTGAGTGTCGACGACAATACGCACGGCCTCGCACCAGTCTTCGGACTCGTTGTGCACGCGGTCGCGGATCTTGTAGCTGACCGACACCCCGTCGGAGTCGCCGGCTGAGAGGATGGTGGTCTTGTCGGCCAGAACCACGATGGGATCACCCTCTGGATCGTCGAGCTGTTCATGGGTGACGGGCTCGGACTCCACGGTTTTCCCGGCCCAGGCGAGGATAAGCACATCACCGACGGCGCAGTTCCGGTAGAGCCAGCCATCGCCGGGCTTGGGTTTGGCGTAGATCAGCACGCCTTCCTCGGCGGTGGCCTTGTCGACACCGTCGCGCACCACATCCGGCGGATCGAAGGCCATGGTCAGTTCGGAGTGGCCATAGTCGGGATTGATGTCCTGACCACCGGGCAGTTCCAGTTTGACGAAGAGCTTGATCGTCGGTCCTGGCTCGGGCTTCTGCCCGAACCGCGTGATCTGGTAGGACAGTTCCCAGTCGCCGCTGGGCAAACGCTCGGGCGCGACGAACAGGGTGACGCGCTTGTCCACTTCGATCTTATCGGTGATGGTCTTTTGATCCACCATGGTTTTGTTCAGAAGCAATTTGCAGTTGTCGCCCACACTCATGTTGTTCCAGGCGGAAATCTGGGTCTTCAGCCCCTTGATGAAGTTGAGTCGTGCGGCGGCGAGGTTGATGCCCCAGGTGCCGTCCGGTAACAGAATGCCGCCGGGGATTTCCGGGTCGAGGAGGGACAGGACCGAGATTTGTTTGCGTGGTTGGACGAGCATGACGGGCACTCCTGCCGGGGGTGGGGGGCGATGGAGTGATTAGGGGATAAAACCGGGAAATGCGCACCTGTCAGATCTGACAGGTGAACGTTGAATTTAGACGAACGGTAACACTGTTTTTCAGCCTGCGACCGGAAACCCGTTCTCTGGCGCAGAGAACGGATTTCACGGTTGGGCATATAGCAGGGCAATCGCGATTTTAATAGCGTGCTTGACTCGGAAAGTCAGCGAATCCCGACAATATTCGAGGCGTGCCCGTTTTCTCTCGCGTCGCCATCACCGCCCCAAACCAGATATTTGGTTCTTCTACTTCTGTATGGCCACCAATAGCTGCCCGTATCGGTAGACCAATAATGGTGATTACCCATCGGCCAGTTAGCCCCATAAGCAGCATGAATTTCGTTTAATTCCCCCATGCTGGGAATACGCGCCCCCAACGCGGCGACGTTGACATTGGCCATCGCCCAGCCACCGTTACCACCGCCATAACAGAGAATGACGTTCGTCACTGATACGCTGAAGCTTTTGGATTGCTGGGCAGTGTCTCTGGCCGTGATAGTCGCTGTGCCTCTCCCCCTGGCGGTAACAAACCCTCTGGAATCAACTGCTGCCACCGCTGGGTTGCTGGAGCTGTAAGTGATGGTTCCTGTTCCCCCGGTGGCTGATCGCAATATCGAGTTACCGGAATTCGGAGTGGGGAACACGTTAGGATAGCCCGCACAAATATAAGTCTTTCCACCCAATGTGACCGGACTTGTGTCGAAGCTCATCGGTGAGATTCTGCGAAATGTTCGCGTGCTGGAACTCTGATCCGTGCTGACTGCCTTGGCGTATACCGAGTGATCACCCAGAGCAATGTTAAGGGTGGTTGTCCAGGTTCCGCTTGCATTACTGGGTACCGTGTTCTGGGGGACGTTGTTGTCGTAGATTTGCACCCGATACAACGGGGTTACCGCACCTGTAAGGGTCACATAAGTATCTACGGTCTGACCATTATTGTTCAGCTCTCCGCCTGAATGTCGAACGGATGTCAACGTCACTGCCAGATGGGCTTTAACGGTAAAGTTATGTGCAGGGGATTCCAGTTGATCGCCATAGAGCGCGCGAGCCTTGAGCGCGTAGGGCTTCAGGTCCAGCGTTGACAGTTTTATAGAGCCGTTGCCATCTCCATCCAGATCGATAACCGTGCCGATCAGGGAACTCTCGTCATAAAGCTGAACACGCTGTCCAGCATCCGCCAATACGCCAACGGTAATTTCTCTGTCGTAAGTAATGCCGTTGTGCGCGACCGAGCCTATGGAGTCGGTCACTGCGGTAATACTGGGTTTCGTGGCAACACCAATGGTAAATGTTCGCGGATTCCCGTCCGGTACATCGGCATCGTACAAGGCTTTTACCGTGACGGTTTGCAGGCCTTCGACGAGGCCGTCTGCAGGGGATTCCCACACCCATAGTTCCGTGGCTTGTGGTGTGCCTTTGACAACACCATTGACCTTGATCTCGACTTTCTCCCCGCGCGTCGCTGTGCCATGGATCGTAACGCGCTTGTCGTAGGTCAACCCTGCTTCGGGAATTTCCTGTTCTTGTGCGTTGAGGATTTTGGTGATGGCCGGCGTCACATAGTCATAGCGCGTGCGGATCGTCAGTGGCAGGGCAGGGAACTCGATTGCAGCGGTCTCTTCCGTGCTGTTGTCGAAAATCACTCTGCATTTCACCACGGCGGGAGAGCTGTGCCGCAATTTCAAGAGTTCACTTCGGAGCAAGGGCTCGTCGAGGCCTCCAGCCACTTGCTGGTCACTGATTTGATGATCTTTCAGTACATCGATCCGGTAGCTGCCGGTGCTGGTTTCGCCCTCTACATAGACCCACGTGCGCTGGTGCTTGGCAATAAATGGCCATCTGTTCACCAACACCCTTGCGTCGCCGGCAAACTCCATCAAGTCCAGAACCGCCTTGTCTGCCTGAGGCACTTGCGGTGTGGGCAGATCGTTGTCCGGATCCTGGAAGTCGAGGATGTTCAGTGGCAGCGTTTCGGAAGGCGTCCACAAGCCATAGCGCTGTACGTCATAGCTGACGTCAACCGAGCGCCGAATGTTGGCACCCACAAACGAGGCGGGCAGGTGGAAGGTAACGATGCCGGTAGATTCGGCGGGTTGTTCCAAGTCCTCTGATGTACCGGCCCCGGGCGTCCCTCGCCATTTCAGCGCGAGGGTGTCGAGTGCTTCGTCCATGCTGAGATAACTGCACTCGATATCGACACCGTTGAGCGCATCCATCGGGTTCAGCGAACCGTTGGGTGCTTGTAAAACGGCAGGCGCAGGCAAAAGCCCCACGGGGATGCCAACCATCACCTCGAAGGGCGCCGAATAGCTGTACTTTCCCGTCGCGACATGCAGCAGGGTGTAACGGACAGTGACCGTATAGCCGATATTGGCCGAGACGTATTTGACATCCACCCGAAAGCGCGCGGTCTTGTCGATCGAGAAAACAGTGATGGGAATACTGCCTTTGGTTGAGCTGAAAGCAGAGAGACCCGTCCAGTGATACGTCAGGATGTCGCCCTTCACCCAATTGACCGGTTTCACCAGCACATGCGCCTGGGTATAAACCAGCGTCGGGTCGATCACGCCATCTTTGGCTTCTTCTACATCGGGGGCCGGCAGTGTGGCGGGGAGTGCGCGTACCTCGACCCGCAGAAAGTCAGATTCGCTGAGTCCATAATCGGCAGCATCGTCGTTGTACACCCGGTAATAGAGTTTGAGGCTGCCGTTGTTCAACGGGAGAATGTGCTCGTTCATCACATAGATGTACGTAAAGCCTGCCTGCTCATCGTTACTGCTGACGTCGTAAGGTTCCTCATGCAAATAGGCATTGCCGTCTGATTTCGTGCCTTCCCAGATCAGGTTGATCGTGTCACCGGTCTTAAGGCTCGGGTAGGCAATTTTCACGGTCGCTGTTTTGCTGTCCCCAGGCAAAATGGCACCGATAACCTCCTCAATAATTGGCGCCGGCAACAGCGCCGGGTTGCCGATTACTTTGACGAAGGTGCGCTTGGAATAGAGCTTGGAGTTATCGCTTTTTTTGTGCAGTACATAGGAACCATCGAGCGTCCCGGTGGCGAAGAGACTGACGAATGCAAAAGGGATCGGGAACTCGAGAATGTAGGGCAAAGTGCCGACGGTGACTTCCTCGGTCAGTGTGCGAGGCGCTGTGCCGGTGCCCCCGACCCCGGCGACATTGATCACGATCGTGTCGCCCGAGGTGAATTCTTTATTGATTTCGAGCCGGATCAGCAGATTGGTCGCCTGATGGTCCAGTTGATCGAGATGGAGTTCGCCATCATCGGCATCTTCGAAAATGGCCGGGTCCAGGCGCGCGGCACCGGCATCCACCTGAACCCTGGTCTCCTTCGACCATTTCTCGCACCAGTTCCAGACCTCATCATGGATTTCGTACCTGATCGGCAACGCATTGCTATCGCCAGCGGTCAGGATGTCGCCGGGCGACGCGGTGATGACAATTTCTTGAGTGCCGTTCGCCTCGGCTTCAGTAACTACGTGCGGGGTCAGAAGAACACTGCCCCAGCGCACCCAGATGACATCGCGTACCGTAATTTCCCGATAGTGCTTGATGGTCATGGGCACTCCCTTGCTTGACCACTCTTTGCTGACACCATTGTCGATGACATCCTGCGGCAACCCGACCAGGTCGAGGTGTGAATGCCAGGGAAGATGCTTATCCTCATCCTCGCCGGCGGGCAAATTCAATTTGACCAACAGCGTCAATACGGCGGAGGGATTGTCAGGGAGTGGTTCGCCTGAACGGGTCACCTGGCAATAACACTCGGAGTAACCGGGGGCGATTTCAGTGGTCGGGAGAAAGAAGAACAATCTTTCATCGACATCTTCGAGCTTGATTTTCAGTTCGTGGATGACGTTGTTGTTCCAGAAAATCCCGATTTCATCGCCAGCCCCCATCCCGGGGTAAGGGTCGATAATACTGAAGATGCCAGCCTCGGAGTTTTCGAACGTTGCCAGGTTGATACCGCCGTCGCCATTCACAACCGGCTGAGTCATGTCAGCGATGTACAGCGGATAGATTTGCAACGGTGTGACGGATAAATCTCTGCGTGGGGGAAGCCGAAAAAGTCTGAAAGAAGTCATGAGCAACACCACCTGAAAGGAAAAAAACGGGTGATTCCCTTTTAGTCCCACTGATTGCTCATTGACTACTGTCAGATCTGACAGGGGTAAGCGGTTTTCAGACGGACGGTCAGGCGCGGGGTGAGTCTGTTTGTGGGGCGCCCGTCTGAGCACTGTTCGCTTCTGAGCGCAATCTGGCAGGGTCAGAAGGCGTACGGAATACTCACCTTCGCCCACAACATTTCCCCCTCCGGCCGGTTCTCCACATCAAACTCCTTGGCCCAGCGAATCTCTGCACTGGCGTACTTGAGAAAGGTGAAGTGCAGCGCCGGTCCAATCGCGAACACCTTGCCGCGCACGCCGTCATCGACGTCCTGCCCGGCAAACTGCACGGTGTGGCCGAACTGTTTGTCGTCGGTGGTCTGCTTGAGGAAGTAGCCGTTGACGCCGAGCATCAAGTCGTCGGTGATCTTGTAGCTGGCCGAATAATCGAAGTGGAAGATCTGCCCGGACTTGTAGTCGGTGTCCTTGTTCTTCTCGTTGAAGCTGTAGGTGGTCTTCATCGAGACTTCGGTGTTGTCAGTCGGCAACCAAGTGAACGAGAACAACGGCTTGTAGGTATAGAAATTGTTGCTGGTATTGGCCAGCCGATCGACGCTGTATTCACCGGTGGGCACGGTAACCTCCACGGCGGCGCCGAGGGTCAGGTTTTTGCCCATGTCCCACAGGATGATCGGTGCGAAGGTGGTATCGCCCATGCCTTCGCGGGTGTCGCTCAGGCCGAACACCGCCACTTCCTGCTTCAGCCATGGCTGGGCGATGTAACCGGCCAGGCGTCCTCCGAAAATGCGTACCGGGCTTAAATAATCGAGACGCGGAATCACCGCCGTGGATTCGATCTCGACATTCGGCACCTTGCCGCCCAGCGAGCTGATGTTGAGCTTTGTCGATTTGTAATGGTTGTAGTAGAGGTTGAACGCGACCATGTTCTCCGGAAGGCTGTCGACTTCCAGCGGCAGCATGAAGAAACCGTCGGTGCCGGTGCCGATATTGTCGACGCCGGCTTCGGTGGCCAGCGCCGGTAGGGACACGGCGCAGCCCAGCAAGGAAAGGGCCAGGCGCAGGGTGGGTGTCGCGCGGTTCGGTTGCATATCCGTCCTCATTATTATTGTGTTTTGGGCGCAACGCCGGCACGCAGCACGCCCGGCACTATAGAAATAAGCGCTTGGCGCCCGGCGGGGCAGGGTATTGGCGGACAGTTAGGGGGACTTCTGCGGACAGTCGGCCGACCCTGTGCTAACTTCCTTCGACATAACCGGTTACAAAAATAACAATCAAGCGTGATCCGGAATGTCAGCCCCCATGAACGTTAAAGTCCAAGACCCGACCTTTGAACTGGCGCTGGTCTCGCCATTTCTTTTGCAAACCCTCGCCGAAGTCGCGCAGGACAAGGGCGTCGATCCCCAGAGCCTGTGCCGTGGGCTGGGTTTCACCCTTGAAGATCTGCAGGATCCGGCGCAGCGGATTTCCTATCGGCAGGCTGTGGCGATGATTCAGCGCGCACTCAAAGTGCTGCCCAATCAGGGTTTGGGGCTGTGGGTTGGCGCGCAGAATGTTCTCGGCACCCTGGGCCTGCTCGGGCATGTGTTGTCGCTGTGCAAGACCTTGCGTGATGCTTTTGCGCTGGGGATTCGTCATCAACACACCTCGGGCGGGATTGTGGTGTCCAGCGTCGATGTGGTCGGTGGCCAGGTGCATCTCGATGCTGAATGCCGCCTGCCATTTGCCGACGTGCAGGTATTTGCGGTCGAGGAGTTTTTTGCCAGTTTGCTGGTGTATGGCCGTGCGCTGGTCGGTGCTGAGTTCAAGGCGATTGCCGTGGAATTCGTCCACGCCGCGCCGGATTATCTGAGCGAATACCACCGCCTGCTGGGGCCGGATGTGCGTTTTGGTTGCCTGCACAATCGCATGCTGATCGATGCGCACTGGCTGGACGTGAATCTGCCCAATCATCATTCGCTGGCGTTGCGTCAGGCCGTTGCGTTGCTTGAGCTGGAAGCGGCGCAGGTGCATCAGAAACTCGATCTGATTCAGGCCGTGGAGCGGGCGATTGCCCGGGATCTGAGCTGCGGCAGCCACATCGAAAAGATTGCCGGGGATTTGAACATGAGCAGCCGTACGTTGCGCCGGCGCTTGACTGAGCATGCGTTGACGTTTGAGGCGTTGCTGGAGCAGGTGCGGCAGGCGCGGACGCTGAGTTTGCTGGCCAATCCCGATATGCCGATTGAACGGATTACCGAAGAGGTGGGCTACAGCGATGTGCGCAGTTTTCGCCGGGCGTTCAAGCGCTGGACGGGGATGAGCCCTAGCGCTTGGCGTAATGACGCTAACCCTCACCCCAGCCCTCTCCCGGAGGGAGAGGGAGCCGACCGAGGTGTCTTTCGTCGTACATCGACCTGAAAGGTCTTTGTCGATTATGGATTCACCGATGCACACTCAATTCAGTTACCTCGATCATCCCCTCACCCCAGCCCTCTCCCAGAGGGAGAGGGGGCCGACCGCAGTGTCTTGCGTCATGCATCGACCTGAAAGATTTTTTTCGATTATGGATTCGGTACAGCACGCTCAAGTCGGTGTAGATCTCAAATATCCCCCAATCAGTTCCCTCTCCCCCCGGGAGTGTATGTACCGGAGACATGGTGGACAGGTGTTCGGAGACATGGTGGACACATTTTAATAGACACATTGCTCATCGCGAAGGAGATGGC
>NZ_JBITSX010000068.1:0-23345 GCF_044541255.1 Pseudomonas sp. NPDC085632
CCTTGAGGTCGAATTTCAATTCGACGATGACACTTTCAAGAGCTTTAACCGTGATGGCTTTACCTTCGTAAATCATCAACTGATCTCCACGATATGGAAGCTGAACAGTACACGTCGGACGCAGGCGAATGGCTTGGCAAGACGCTTTTTCGTCGATGCTAACGCCAATCCACCCGGCACACCCGCCAACGCGATAGTCGGGATTCTGTAGGAGCAGTCTGTAAGACAAACGCTCAATTCATACGCCCGTTTGATTTGGGTACGTCACCTTCACGGAATTTCCGACAATTGTCAATCGCCCAAAATACGGGTTGAAATGCGACTTTGCGGTCATTTCTGTAAGACGAAGACCCGCAACACGCGTCTGCATGTAAAGCCATTCATAGAATCAATAGTTAGAAAAGTCGCCCTAATTAGCCGCAGCCCTTGTTTAAAGGGCTACGCTGGGGACTACAGGTAGATGCGCTGAGCGCTCCAAGCCACATCTCAACATCAAAAAAGGTTTCCGGCCTGCCTGGCCAACCCCGCCCGATGAATCATGTCGGGCTTTTTATTGCGCGTCTGCCGGACCTTCCCCACCGTTGCAGTGGGAAAAGTCCGCGCATCACGCCAGCGCTTTCAGAGTGGCGTCGATATCCTGTAAAACCGTGGCTTCGCCCTTTTCGCCCCAGTACAAGGCGATCATCTGCTTGTCTGCCTCGACTTTGAAAACGTTGCCCGGCAACTTTTCGAAATGATTGAGCAGCGCACGATCTTCACAGACTTCCTGCCACTGATTGACCCATACACCCGGCGATTTCTGCCAGTAAGTCCAACAGACAGGCTGCTTGCTGCGACGTGGGCGATGATACTGCGCACACGGATTCGGCGGCTCTTGCGCCAGCCAGTGCGGCCATTCCTGGGGCGCCAGCTGCATGGCCAAACCGATGCGTCGCGCCTCCATGCGCAGGGCGATACGACCGCTTTGCGCGCGCGATGGGCGCAACCACGCCAGAGGACTTAAAACCACCAGCAGGATTGACACCACCAACCAGACCGTCATATCTCTATTCCCAATTCTTGGTGAGCGCATTGTGTCACTTTGGAACCAATGCGCTTGAAACCAGCCATACTTAACAATATTGAAACCTCACGAGGAGCACCTCATGCCCTACCACCACATCCTGGTCGCCGTAGATCTGACTGAAGAGTGCGACCCTGTGATTCACCGCGCCCGAGAGCTGTCGGTGAGCAATGGCGCCAAGCTGTCGCTGGTGCATATCGTCGAACCGATGGCCATGGCGTTCGGCGGCGACGTGCCGATGGATCTGTCACAACTGCAACAACAGCAGTTCGATCAGGCCAAGGAACGCCTGGAGCGCTTGAAAGCAAAATATGCAGAACTTGAAGGTGCCAACTGCCACCTGACCTATGGCCAGCCTCGCCAGGAAATCCATCATTTCGCCAAGGAAAACACGTGCGATCTGATTGTGGTCGGCAGCCATGGTCGTCATGGTCTGGCATTGTTGCTCGGCTCGACCGCCAACGACGTACTGCACGGCGCACCTTGCGATGTATTGGCCGTACACCTGATCAAACGCTAACCCTTCGGCAACGCCTACAAAAAGCCCGGCCTCACGCAAATGAGGCCGGGCTTTTTTGTTACAGGATCAATCAGGCATCCAGCTCGGCCCAACGCTCCAGCAACGCATCCAGCTCAGCCTGCAACTGCTCCAGCGAAGCAATCACCTTGGCCGTTTCAGCCGCAGGACGCTGATAGAAACCGGCTTCAGCCATTTCAGCTTCCACGGTAGCAATCTGCTGTTCCTTGGCATCGATGTCACCTGGCAACGCTTCCAGCTCGCGTTGCAGCTTGTAGCTCAACTTCTTCTTGGCAGCCGGAGCAGCAGCGGCTGGCGTTGCGACCACAGCAGGCTCAGCGGTCACTACAGCGGAGTTCAGATCAGCCTTGCCCGATTTGCTTTCAGTCACGCCCAGCAGGCGCGGCGAACCACCCTGACGGATCCAGTCCTGATAGCCACCGACGTATTCACGCACCTTGCCTTCACCTTCGAAAACCAGAGTGCTGGTGACCACGTTGTCGAGGAATGCCCGGTCGTGACTGACCATCAGCACGGTGCCGTTGAAAGTCAGCAGCACTTCTTCAAGCAACTCAAGGGTTTCCACGTCGAGGTCGTTGGTCGGTTCGTCGAGGACCAGCAGGTTCGCCGGTTTGCTGAACAGTTTTGCCAGCAACAGACGCGCACGCTCACCACCCGACAGCGCCTTGACCGGCGTGCGGGCACGCTGCGGGCTGAACAGGAAGTCGCCGAGGTAGCTCAGCACGTGACGGCTCTGGCCGTCGATATCGATAAAGTCGCGGCCTTCGGCGACGTTGTCGATCACGGTTTTTTCCAGATCCAGCTGATGACGCAACTGGTCGAAGTACGCCACGTCGATCCGCGTGCCCTCTTCCACTTTGCCGCTGGTCGGCTGCAGACCGCTGAGCATCAGTTTAAGCAACGTGGTCTTGCCGGTACCGTTGGCGCCGAGCAGACCAATACGGTCGCCGCGTGTCAGGACCATCGAGAAATCCTTGATCAGGAACGGGCCGCCCGGGTGAGCGAAACTCACGTTCTCGAGCACCATCACCTGCTTGCCGGACTTGTCGGCAGTGTCCAACTGAATATTGGCCTTGCCCGTGCGTTCACGACGCTCGCTACGCTCGACGCGCAACGCTTTCAGGGCGCGCACGCGGCCTTCGTTACGGGTGCGGCGGGCCTTGATGCCCTGGCGGATCCAGACTTCTTCCTGGGCCAGTTTCTTGTCGAAGAGCGCGTTGGCGGTCTCTTCGGCGGCCAGCGCGGCTTCTTTGTGCACGAGGAAACTGGCGTAGTCGCCGTTCCAGTCGATCAGGCCGCCGCGATCCAGTTCGAGGATGCGCGTGGCGAGGTTTTGCAGGAAGGAACGGTCGTGCGTGATGAACAGCACGGCGCCCTGGAAATCTTTCAGCGCTTCTTCGAGCCAGGCAATCGCACCGATGTCCAGGTGGTTGGTCGGTTCGTCGAGCAACAGCAGATCCGGCTCGGACACCAGTGCCTGCGCCAGCAGCACGCGACGACGCCAGCCGCCGGACAACTGGGCGAGGGTCTTGTCCGCCGGCAGTTGCAGACGGCTCAAGGTGCTTTCGACCAGAGTCTGCAAACGCCAGCCATCACGGGCTTCGAGGTCTTGCTGAACGTGCATCAGCTTGTTCAGGTCTTCTTCAGTGACGCAGTTCTGCGCGAGGTGATGGTATTCGGCGAGCAACGCGCCCACGCCATCAAGGCCTTCAGCGACAACGTCGAACACTGTCCGATCGTCGGCCACCGGCAGTTCTTGCGGCAATTCGCCGATTTTCAGACCGGGGGCACGCCACACCGAGCCTTCATCGGGCTTCTGGTCGCCCTTGACCAGTTTCATCATGCTGGACTTGCCAGTGCCGTTGCGGCCGATGATGCACACCCGCTCACCACGGGCGATCTGCCAGGACACCTTGTCCAACAACGGCATAGCGCCGAACGCAAGGGACACATCGCTGAATTTGAGCAGGGTCATGAGCTTCTCCAAAAACCGGGCGCGCATTCTACCTGAGTTAGGTCTTCAGCAGGCCGGCAATTTGTCTGTCGAAGCACTCTGCACAACATTTGTTGCGAACTTGTGCTGCGAGGCCGGCAAAGCTTTCGCCGCTTGCTGGCAAAAGGCTAAGCTACAGACAATTCAGTGCTGATTCGTGTCGGCACTTGTCATGATTTCTCTGCCCGGATGTCTCATGCGCAGTCGCCTTTTCAGTGTTTTGTCCTGTTTGCTACTTACCGCCGCTGCCGCTCAATCCGCCCAGGCGGTGGACCTGTCCACCCAACGCCAGTATTACGATGAAGCCAAGCGCGCGTTGGCCAAGGGCGATACCGGCCCGTACTTGCGCTACAGCCAGGCGCTGGCCGATTACCCGCTGGAACCGTATCTGGCCTACGACGAACTGACCGCGCGCCTGAAAACCGCGAGCAACGCGGAAATCGAGAAATTCCTCGCCGAACACGGTGACCTGCCCCAGGCCAACTGGATGAAACTGCGCTGGTTGCGCTGGCTCGCCGACCGTGGCGACTGGGCGACCTTCGTCAAGTATTACGACCCGAAACTCAATTTCACTGAACTGGACTGCCTCAACGCGCAGTACCAGATCAGCAGCGGTCACAAGGCCGAAGGCTATGCCAACGCCGAAAAACTCTGGCTGACCGGCAAATCGCAGCCCGCCGCGTGCGACGCCCTGTTCGGCATCTGGGCCGCTGAAGGCCAGCTCACCGAGCAGAAACGCTGGGAGCGCACCAAACTCGCTGCTCAGGCCCGCAACTATCCACTGGCCAACAGCCTGGTCAACGGCTTGACCACCCTCGCCCCGCGCGGTCGTTTGCTGGTCGATGTCGCGCAGAAACCCGAGCTGCTCAATCAGCCGTCGCGTTTCACCCCGGCCGACGAGCCGATGTCCGACGTGGTCAGCCTCGGTCTGCGCCGCTTGGCCCGTCAGGACCCGGACAAGGCCATGGCCCTGCTCGACGGTTACGCCAGCAGCATGCATTTCTCCCGCGATGAAAAAGTTGCGATCGCCCGGGAGATCGGCCTGACCCTCGCTCGGCGTTTCGACAGCCGCGCGCTGGATGTGATGACCAAATACGACCCGGAACTGCGCGATAACACTGTCTCGGAATGGCGTCTGCGCCTGTTGCTGCGTCTGGCGCGCTGGGACGACGCCTATCAGTTGACCCGCCGTTTGCCGCAGGATCTGGCCACTACCAACCGCTGGCGCTACTGGCAGGCGCGCAGTCTGGAACTGGCCCAGCCGCAGAATCCGGAAGCGCAGACGCTGTACAAAAACCTCGCCCGCGAGCGCGACTTTTATGGTTTCCTCGCCGCCGACCGTTCGCAATCGCCCTATTCGCTGAACAACAAGCCATTGGTCCTCAGTCAGGCGCTGATCAACAAGGTGCGCAACACGCCGGGCGTACGTCGTGCGCTGGAATTCCATGCCCGTGGGCAAATCGTCGACGGTCGTCGCGAGTGGTATCACGTCAGCCGCCATTTCAACCGCGATGAAATGGTTGCCCAGGCGAAACTCGCTTACGACTTGAAATGGTATTTCCCGGCGATCCGTACCATCAGTCAGGCGCAGTACTGGGACGATCTGGATATCCGCTTCCCGATGGCCCACCGCGAAACTCTCGTGCGTGAAGCCAAGGTGCGCGGCCTGCATTCGAGCTGGGTGTTTGCCATCACCCGCCAGGAAAGCGCCTTCATGGACGACGCCCGCTCCGGCGTCGGCGCCAGCGGTCTGATGCAACTGATGCCCGGCACCGCCAAGGAAACCGCGCGCAAGTTCAGCATCCCGCTGGCCTCGCCGCAGCAAGTGCTGGATCCGGACAAGAACATCCAGCTCGGCGCCGCTTACCTGAGCCAGGTGCACAGTCAGTTCAACGGCAACCGCGTCCTCGCCTCCGCCGCCTACAACGCAGGTCCCGGTCGCGTACGCCAATGGCTGCGCGGCGCCGATCACTTGAGTTTCGACGTCTGGGTGGAAAGCATCCCGTTCGATGAAACCCGTCAGTACGTGCAGAACGTATTGTCGTACTCGGTGATCTACGGCCAGAAGCTCAACTCGCCACAGCCACTGGTGGACTGGCATGAGCGGTACTTTGACGATCAGTGATCACGCGGCTGACGCCGAGTAACAAAAAATGCCCGTATTGCGAGATACGGGCATTTTTTATGGGCACAACCTGAGCGGTTACTCAGTGAATGGCGGGGTCGGTGACAGGGTTCGTTGGAGCGCTCTTGCCATCATTGAACTGCAACGCCGCCAATCGCGCATACAACGGATTGCTGGCAATCAACTCCTGATGAGTACCAATAGCCACAAGCTTGCCCTGATCCATCACCGCAATCCGGTCAGCGTTTTTCACCGTGGCCAGTCGATGCGCGATCACCAGCGTGGTGCGGTTCTGCATCAGGCTCGGCAGCGCTTCCTGAATCAGGTGTTCGCTTTGCGCATCGAGAGCGCTGGTAGCTTCGTCCAACAGCAGGATCGGCGCGTCGACCAGCAACGCCCGGGCGATCGCCAGACGCTGACGCTGGCCACCGGAAAGACCAAGGCCACCATCGCCGAGATGAGTCTGGTAACCGTTGGGCATTTTCTCGATGAAGTCGTGAGCGTGCGCAATTTTTGCCGCGTCCATGACTTGCTCCAGTGTCGCCCCCGGATTGCCGTACCGAATGTTCTCTTCAACGCTGCCGAAAAACAGCGCCGGCGATTGTGACACCAGTGCGAAGTGGCGGCGCAGGTCAAGCGGATCGAGGCTGGTCAGCGGCACACCGTCAATCAGGATCCGCCCTTCCAGCGGATCATAAAAGCGCAGCAGCAAGTCATACACCGTGGATTTGCCGGCACCGGACGGCCCCACCAGCGCCAGCGTCTCACCGGCCCGGATGGTCAGGTTCAAACCGTTGACGGCATAGCTTTCAGGACGCGACGGATAGGAAAAACGTACGTCCTGTAATTGCAGTTCACCCCGGACGCGCTCCGGCAAGGTCAAAAGCCCGGTGGCGGGCGGCTGGATGATATTTTCCGAACCCAGCAATTCAGCGATCCGCTCGGCGGCACCTGCCGCACGTTGCAGTTCGCCGATCACCTCACTCAAGGTGCCGATCGCACTGCCGACGATCAGGCTGTAGAAAACAAACGCCGCCAGTTCGCCTCCAGTGATGCGACCGGCGATCACGTCCATGCCACCGACCCACAACATCACCGCCACCGCACCGAGCACCAGCACGATCACCATGGTGATCATCCAGGAGCGCTGAAAGATGCGTTTGCGCGCCGTGTCGAACGCGTCCTCGACCGTCGTCGCAAAACGTCGCTCGTCCTGCACCTGATGGTTGTAGGCCTGGACGGTTTTGATCTGGCCGAGGGTTTCCGACACATAGCTGCCGATATCGGCGACCCGGTCCTGACTCAGCCTCGAAAGATTGCGCACCCGGCGGCCGAAAATCAGGATCGGTGCCACCACGAACGGCAAGGCGATGACTACGATGCTGGTGAGTTTCGCGTTGGTCACGAACAACAGAATGACACCACCAATGACCATCAGCAGGTTGCGCAGGAACATTGAAAGCGACGAACCGATCACCGACTGCAGCAGCGTCGTGTCAGCGGTCAGCCGCGACTGGATCTCCGAACTGCGGTTGTTCTCGTAAAAGCCTGGATGCAGATAGACCAGATGATTGAACACCTCGCGACGGATGTCGGCAACGCAGCGCTCGCCGATCCACGACACCCAGTAAAACCGCGCGAACGTACCGACGGCCAAGCCCAGCACCATCAACATGAAAATGCCAATGCTCTGATTGAGTTGATGCGGCGACTGGGTCATGAAGCCGCGGTCGACCAGTAACTTGATGCCCTGCCCCATCGACAACGTGACGGCAGCAGTGACAATCAACGCCAGCAGCGCACCGATGACTTGCCAGCGGTAAGGGGCCAGAAATCGAGAGGTCAGACGCAGGGCGCGCCGGTGCCTTGAAGAAAGCTTCGGGGTCATTCAGGTACGCATCCGTGTTGATGAAAGGGCTAGCGTAAACCTTCTTTGGGGTGGAACTCTGTAAATCACAATGAGTCAGGTTAAATATGCCCCCAAAGACTAGGCCATAGTTGCTATCGGTCTAACGTCGCGGTTGAGACGAACGGTCATTTCTGTTGGACTGGAATGGCCGCTCATGACGGATCGAAGGCGCTGTCACAGCCTGGTCACGTGGCGGTTTTAATCTGGGTACACAACCTGATGAGGAGACAGGCCATGTCCTTGCAACACAGCAGCGATGACAAGATTGAAGTGATCCGCACCAAGCCCGGCCAATCTCTGGGTTGCTCGATACTGGATAAGGATGGGCGTGAAATACCGATCACTGAAGACATGATCCAGCAAGCGTGCAGCGAGCTGGAGAAGCGATTGGTCAAGCCTGCCGAACAAAAGTGATATAGCCACCGTCTTCCTGACCCGGCCCCTTTGGCCGGGTTTTTTCTGTCTGAACAGTTGAGCTTTGTGTTGAAGCCATCGCTGGCAAGCCAGCTCCCACAAGTTTCGCGGGTGTACTCGGATTTTGAGTACGACGAAAATCTTGTGGGAGCTGGCTTGCCAGCGATGAAGCCACCTCGGTTGCTAGACAGCCACCGCGCCGAGCGCCGCCACAATCCTCGCCAACGCCGGCGACGCCCCTTCAATCCGCACCTTCAGCCCTTCAATCTCGCGGCGCACCGGATACTGCTTGCGCAACACGTCGAACGCCGCCCGCTGCTCGCCGACATTGCCTACCAGGCTGCGGCGAAATTCCGCGTCATCGCGGCGCGGGTCGTACACCCCACGGCACAACATCGCCAGCGCCCAAGCGGGATCGCTGTCAGCGTGCAGGGAAACTTCCGACAACCAAGGTGCCGGCAACAGATCACTGAGCTGAATGCTCGCCGCTTGACCGAGGAATGTGCAGTAAGCCTGATAGATCTGCGCCGTTCCGCGCTGTTTGCCATCAAGGCTATAACCGGCAATGTGCGGGGTGGCCAATACGCAGAGTTCGGCCAGCGCCACATCAACCTCGGGCTCGGCCTCCCAGACATCGAGAACGGCTTGCAGGTCTTCACGCTCCAGCAACACTTCGCGCAGGGCAAGGTTATCCACCACTGGACCACGGGCCGCGTTGATCAGCCATGCGCCGGGTTTGAGCTGCTGCAAACGTTGCTGATCAAACAGATGCCAGGTCGCGCCGTCGCCGCTTCGAGTCAGCGGTGTGTGCAGACTGATCACGTCGCACTGCTCAATGATTTGCTCGAGGCTGACGTAATCACCGCCCTCGGCGGCCTGCCGTGGCGGGTCGCAGACTTTGACGTTCCAGCCCAGGCCCTTCAGGACCTTGATCAGCCGTCCCCCCACTTCACCGGCACCGACAACACCGTAGGTTCGCTGAGTGAGATCGACGCCCTCGATTTCGGCGAGCGTCATCAGACTGCCCAACACGTAATCGACCACGCCTCGGGCGTTGCAGCCGGGCGCACTCGACCAGGTAATGCCGGCCTCATTGAAGTAATCGAGATCCAGATGATCCGTGCCGATGGTGCAGGTGCCGACAAAGCGCACCTTGCTACCTTCCAGCAACGCGCGGTTGACGTTGGTCACCGAGCGCACCAGCAATACGTCAGCCTGCTCGACCGTCGCACGGTCGATGGAACGGCCTGGCACCCGGCGGATCTCGCCGAAACCGGCAAAAAAGGCATCGAGCAGCGGGATATTTTCGTCGGCAACAATCAGCATGGCGGGCTCCTTTGGCGGATCGGCAGTTTAGGTGCAGATCGGTCGCCGGGCCAGCAGGCTTTGCGCTTACAAATCCGCAACAGAGGATTTTTCCTGACTGTAACGTCAGCGGCGTAGAATGCGGCGCCTCGCGCATCAACCTCTGTGGACGCTTTGCCTGTGAATTCTGTATCTGACCAACCTGTCGCCGTCTCCCTGACCCGCCCCGCGCGGATTCGTCTGGAGTTCAAAAACCTGCTGGCCCTCGCGCTGCCGATCATCATCGCGCAGTTGGCGACCACGGCCATGGGCTTCGTCGATGCAGTGATGGCCGGGCGCGTCGGGCCGAAGGACCTGGCGGCGGTGGCGCTGGGCAACTCGATCTGGGTGCCAGTGTTTCTGCTGATGACCGGCACCCTGCTGGCAACCACGCCGAAAGTTGCCCAGCGCTTCGGTGCCGGTACCCACGGCGAAATCGGCCCGCTTGTACGTCAGGCGTTGTGGCTGGCGCTGGTGGTCGGACTGATCGCAACGGCGATGCTGGTGGCCGCCGAGCCGGTGCTGCATCTGATGAAGGTCGATCCCGAGCTGATCGGTCCGTGCATGCAATACCTGCACGGCATCGCCAGCGGCCTGCCGGCGGTGGCGTTCTATCACGTGTTGCGCTGCACCAGTGACGGCATCGGCCGCACGCGTCCCGCGATGGTACTGGGTCTGTGCGGTCTGGCGCTGAACATTCCGCTGAACTACATCTTCATCTATGGCCACTTCGGCGTGCCGGCGATGGGCGGCGTTGGCTGCGGCTGGGCCACGGCGATTGTGATGTGGGTGATGGCGCTGGGGCTGGCCGGTTATGAGCGCTGGGCGCCGGCCTATCGTTCGAGCGAAATCTTCAGCCGTTTCGACTGGCCGCAATGGGCAGTGATCAAGCGATTGCTGGCGATTGGTTTGCCGATCGGCATCGCCGTGTTTGCCGAGTCGAGCATTTTTGCCGTGATCGCCCTGTTGATCGGCAGCCTCGGCGCCACGGTGGTGGCCGGGCACCAGATTGCGCTGAACGTCAGCTCGCTGGTGTTCATGATTCCCTACTCGTTGGGCATGGCGGTGACCGTGCGTGTCGGTCAGGCATTGGGTCGCGAAGAACCTCGCGAGGCGCGTTTTGCCGCTGGCGTCGGCATGGGTACCGCACTGGCTTACGCCTGCCTGTCGGCGAGCATGATGCTGTTGCTGCGCGAGCCGATTGCGGCGATCTACACCGCTGACCCGACAGTGATTCACATCGCGGCGATGCTGATTGTGTATTCGGCGCTGTTCCAGTTTTCCGACGCCATCCAGGTGACCGCTGCCGGCGCGCTGCGTGGTTATCAGGACACTCGGGTGACGATGATCCTGACGCTGTTCGCTTATTGGGGCATTGGTTTGCCGGTGGGCTATGCCCTCGGCCTGACCGACTGGCTCGGCGAGCCACGCGGCCCTAGCGGCTTGTGGCAGGGTTTGATCGTTGGCCTGAGCTGTGCGGCATTGATGCTGTCGATCCGCCTGACGCGCAGTGCACGCAAGCGTATTCGGATCAGCCGCTCGGCGGGTTGATCGCCCATAAAAAAAGACCTGCATTTGCAGGTCTTTTTTTGTCTTTGATCAGGATTTTTTGCGAATCCAGTACAGATAAGTCCCGGCCTCTTCGTGCTGGCCTACCAGTTCATGATCGAGAAACACGCAGAACTTGGGAATGTCGCGACGGGTCGAGGGGTCAGTGGCGATCACCTTGAGCAGGCCGCCTGGTACCAGGTCTCGAATGTGCTGGTGCAGCATCATCACTGGCTCCGGGCAATTGAGGCCGGTGGCGTCGAGGGTGCCGTCGACCGGGGTATCGATCATTTCACTCATGATTCACTCCTGAAACTGGCCGGCATTGTCGCGCATTGCCGGGTGTTCGGTCATCTGTGGCGTTACGCCGCACCCTATGTAGGAGCTGCCGAAGGCTGCGATTTTTGCCTTTCAAGATCAAAAGATCGCAGCCTGCGGCAGCTCCTACTGGGTTTTGTGTTGTTTCAGCGGGATTTGGTTTTTTTGATGTCGTGACGACGCAGGTGGCACGTCACCTCTTCGCGGTCGTGATACAGCTGCTTGCAGCCGATATCGACCTTGATCCCGCGCGCCTTGAAACCATCGGCAATGCGCTCAAGCAAGCGCTTCACCTCGGCGTAACGCTGCTTCATCGGCAACTTCAGGTTGACCACCGCCTCGCGGCAATGCCCCGCGCCGATCCACTCTTCAAGCATCGCGGCGTTTCGCGCCGGTTTCTCGACGATGTCGCAGACCATCCAGTCCACCGGTTGCTTGGGCTTGAAGGTAAAACCGTCCGCCATCAAGTGCTGCACCAGACCAGTGTCCATCAGGCTTTCAGCCATCGGGCCGTTGTCGATGGCGGTCACCAGCATGCCGCGGTTGACCAGTTGCCAGGTCCAGCCGCCCGGCGCGGCGCCGAGGTCGACACCGGTCATGTCGCTGTGCAGACGATCTTCCCACTGATCACGCGGAATGAAGTGGTGCCACGCCTCTTCCAGCTTCAGCGTCGAACGGCTCGGCGCCTCACGTGGGAACTTCAGACGCGGAATGCCCATCGGCCACATCGCCGAATTACCGGCATCGGCCATGCCGAGAAACACTTCACGACCGCTCTTGAAGGTCAGTAGCAGACGCGGTTTATTCGCGTCATCCACCAGTTTGCCGGCGCCGGTCAGCGCCTTGCGCAACGGGCCTTCGAACTTCTTGCAGAAGTTCGACAGTTCCTTGCCGTCGTTGGTGTCAACGACTTCCAGCCACAGGCTGCCGCACACCGGGAAATCAGCCATGTGCGCAAGGATCACGCTGATGCGATCGTTTTCCGGCAGATCGATGAACACCCCGCGCGCCCATTGGCGCGGGAAGATCAATTCAGCGAAACGCTGACCGCGCATCAGGCGCTCGGCGCCGTCTTCTTCGGTGCAGACAAACTCGGCGCACGCCGTGGCCGCTTTGGCCTTCGCGTAGCCAGCTACATTGAGTTGCGCGGCGAGGTCGGAAATCTCCGAACAGACTTCGCCTTCGAAGCCTGGCCGGCAATGCATGAATAGGGTGTTCATTCTTACTCCTGGGCAGCGGGCGTTCATTCGGCCGCTGCGCGATGTCCAGGCCTTGCGTTGCAGCAAAGCCTGTCACGAAAACCGGCGCATGATAGCCGATGTCGGAACCTTGGTTCCGCTCATAGAGTCCAGTTATTAGCCAGCTACCTAAAACAGGGCTAGGTTTAAAGCTCTATTCGTCCCCCGATCCGTAGCCGTGCGGATTCAAAGGAGTGATTGTAATGCCGTCCCTCGATAGCCTGAAAACGCTAAAAACCCTGCAAATTGACGACAAGACCTACCACTATTTCAGCCTGCCGGATGCCGCCAAAAGCCTGGGCGACCTCGACAAGCTGCCGATGTCACTGAAAGTCCTGCTGGAAAACCTGCTGCGCTGGGAAGATGAAAAAACTGTCACCGGCGCCGACCTCAAGGCGATTGCCGCGTGGCTCAAGGAGCGCCGCTCCGACCGGGAAATCCAGTACCGCCCTGCCCGCGTCCTGATGCAGGATTTTACCGGCGTGCCCGCCGTGGTCGACCTTGCCGCCATGCGTGCGGCGATGGCCAAGGCCGGCGGCGATCCACAGCGAATCAATCCGTTGTCGCCGGTGGATCTGGTGATCGACCACTCGGTGATGGTCGACAAGTTCGCCACCGCCAGCGCTTTCGAACAGAACGTCGACATCGAAATGCAGCGCAACGGCGAACGTTATGCGTTCCTCCGTTGGGGCCAGAGCGCTTTCGACAATTTCAGCGTGGTGCCGCCGGGCACCGGCATCTGCCACCAGGTCAACCTCGAATACCTCGGTCGCACCGTGTGGACCAAGGATGAAGACGGCCGAACTTATGCGTTCCCCGACACGCTGGTCGGCACCGACTCGCACACCACCATGATCAACGGTCTCGGTGTACTCGGCTGGGGTGTCGGCGGGATCGAGGCAGAGGCGGCGATGCTCGGGCAACCGGTGTCGATGCTGATTCCGGAGGTGATCGGTTTCAAACTGACCGGCAAACTCAAGGAGGGCATCACCGCCACCGACCTGGTGCTGACCGTCACGCAAATGCTGCGCAAGAAAGGCGTGGTGGGCAAGTTCGTCGAGTTCTACGGTGATGGCCTCGCCGATCTGCCGTTGGCTGACCGCGCAACCATCGCCAACATGGCCCCGGAATACGGCGCTACGTGCGGTTTCTTCCCCGTTGATGACGTGACTTTGGAATATCTGCGCCTGTCCGGGCGGCCGCCGGAAGTGGTGAAACTGGTCGAGGCCTACACCAAGGCTCAGGGCTTGTGGCGTCTGCCCGGTCAGGAGCCGGTGTTCACCGACAGCCTCGCGCTGGACATGGGCAGCGTCGAAGCGAGTCTGGCCGGACCGAAACGTCCACAGGATCGCGTCTCCCTGCCGAATGTACCGCAAGCCTTCAGCGACTTCATCGACCTGCAATTCAAACCCACCAGCAAGGAAGAAGGACGTCTGGAAAGTGAAGGCGGTGGCGGCGTTGCGGTGGGCAATGCCGATCTGGTCGGCGAAACCGAATACGAGTACGAAGGCCACACCTATCGCCTGAAAAACGGCGCCGTGGTCATTGCCGCGATCACCTCTTGCACCAATACCTCGAACCCGAGCGTGATGATGGCCGCCGGGTTGCTGGCGAAAAAAGCCGTGGAGAAAGGGCTGACCCGCAAACCGTGGGTGAAGAGTTCGCTGGCGCCGGGCTCGAAAGTGGTCACCGACTACTACAAGGCTGCGGGATTGACGCAATACCTCGATCAGCTCGGGTTTTCACTGGTCGGCTACGGCTGCACCACCTGCATCGGCAACTCCGGACCGCTGCCGGAACCGATCGAGAAAGCCATCCAGAAAGCCGATCTGACCGTGGCATCGGTGCTGTCCGGCAACCGCAACTTCGAAGGCCGCGTGCACCCGTTGGTGAAAACCAACTGGCTGGCCTCGCCGCCGCTGGTGGTCGCCTACGCTTTGGCAGGCAGCGTGCGCAGCGACATCAGCAGCGAACCGCTGGGCGAGGATCAGCAGGGCAATCCGGTGTACCTGCGCGATATCTGGCCGACCAGTAAGGAAATCGCCGACGCGGTGAATCAGGTCAGCACGGCGATGTTCCACAAGGAATACGCCGAAGTCTTTGCCGGTGATGAGCAATGGCAGGCGATCGAGGTGCCGCAAGCGGCGACTTACGTGTGGCAGGACGATTCC
Source organism: Pseudomonas sp. NPDC085632 (assembly GCF_044541255.1). NCBI lineage: Bacteria > Pseudomonadati > Pseudomonadota > Gammaproteobacteria > Pseudomonadales > Pseudomonadaceae > Pseudomonas > Pseudomonas sp. NPDC085632. The sequence continues at coordinate 14,662 of NZ_JBITSX010000068.1, forward strand.
ACCTATATCCAGCACCCGCCGTTCTTTGACGATATTTCCGGGCCGTTGCCAGAAATCATCGACATCAAAGGCGCGCGCGTATTGGCCCTGCTCGGCGACTCGGTGACCACCGATCACATCTCCCCTGCCGGCAACATCAAGGCTGACAGCCCGGCCGGGCGTTATCTGCGCGAAAAAGGTGTGGAGCCACGGGACTTCAACTCTTACGGCTCACGGCGCGGCAATCATGAAGTGATGATGCGCGGCACCTTCGCCAATATCCGTATCCGCAATGAAATGCTCGGCGGTGAAGAAGGTGGCAACACGATCTACATGCCGACCGGCGAGAAACTGGCGATCTACGACGCGGCGATGAAGTATCAGGCTTCGGGCACGCCGCTGGTGGTGATTGCCGGGCAGGAATACGGCACCGGTTCCAGCCGTGACTGGGCGGCGAAGGGCACCAACCTGCTGGGCGTCAAAGCGGTGATCGCCGAGAGTTTCGAGCGGATTCACCGCTCCAACCTGGTGGGCATGGGCGTGCTACCACTGCAGTTCAAGCTTGATCAGAACCGCAAGAGCCTCAACCTGACGGGCAAAGAGACTTTCGAGATTCAGGGATTGACCGGTGTCGAGCTGACACCACGGATGAACCTGCCGCTGGTCATCACTCGCGAGGACGGGCGCCAGGAGAAAATCGAGGTGTTGTGCCGGATCGATACGTTGAACGAGGTGGAATACTTCAAGTCGGGCGGGATTTTGCATTACGTCCTGCGCCAGTTGATCGCTTCGTAACGCACAAACCAACGTAGGAGCTGCCGCAGGCTGCGATCTTTTGATCTTGCTTTTAAAAGCCAAAGTCAAAAGATCGCAGCCTGCGGCAGCTCCTACATACAGGCGAAAAAAAACCCGCCGAAGCGGGTTTTTCCCAAGACCATTATCGACTCCCTGTCGGCAGCGATCCTTGCAAATGGTCGATCATCCGTGATCCTGAAACACTCCCTGTGTCTCAGTTGATGTGTGTAGATTACGCAGTGGATCCAATCGGCAATAGTCGTAAAAGCTACCAGCGCGTGTAAGACATTCGCCATAGCAACCCTTCCGAAAACCCTTAGCCGTGTCAGGCATCGAGCATGGAAGCGGCGATCTGTGCGACTTTCAGCTGCCCTGAGGCTTTCTCCAGCGCGTCATCCTCCAGAAACCACGCAGCCGACAAACCGGCGAACGCCAGCACCCACTGCAGCAGTCTGCGGCGATCAAGCCCGGCAGCCTCGACAATCACATCCAGCTGTCGGCGAAAACGCGCGGGATCCGTGGCCGTTGGCAAGTCCGGGTTGCAAATCAAGTTGGCGTAATCAAAACCGCGCTCGCCCTTGACCCGTTTCGGATCGATGGCCAGCCAGCCACGCGATTGGAAATCCAGCACATTGTCGTGATGCATGTCGCCGTGGAGCACCACCACTTCCCGTGGATCGGCGAGCAGGGCTTCGGCGGTTTGCAGGCTCAGAGCATAGAGGCCGCCATGTTGTGCAGCCGCGATGCGCAGCGACGCAAACCATGGCCCTAACTCCACCAGCGGCGGTGGTGGCGTTTCACGCGGTGCATGCAATCGCGCCAGCGCGGAACAGAGAATCCGGCTCGTCTCGTCGTCCTCGCCGTTTATTGCCATGTGCATCAGCGAGCGCCGGCCCATAGCGCGTTCCATCAGCAGGCCATCTTCGTGATGCGCCAACACTCGCGCAGCGCCGTCACCGTTCCACCAGGTCATCAGCCGATTGCCGTACTTCTCGTCGACATCCAGCGCCACCTTGAGCATCGCCGGCGTGTCGTTCAGGCGGACCGGCAACAGACGGCTGCCGGGCGTGATGATCGGCGCGCCGTCCAGCATCAGTGCCCAGCGCTTCAGCCAAGGTTCGAAAATGTCAGCCACCGTCACGTTCGCGGGCCTTGGCGCTCTCGGCAAGGAACAGTTCGAGCCGGCTCAACTGCTCTTCCCAGCCACGGCTGTCCATGAAATAGGCTTCTTTCTGGCGAACATCCGGGATATGCGCGAAACCCGACTCGGAAACCTTGAGCAGTGTGCCGTCCTCGTAATCCTGCAACTCGAACTTGACCAGCGTGGTCGGCTCCTGGGAATAGTCGATTTTCGGATTCACCGCGTACGGATGCCAGCGAAATGAAAACAGCTGCTGTGGCTCGACCCGCTCGATCAGCACATTCCACAACACATGTTCATAACCTGGATACGTGACCTGCCCTTGCGTCCATTCGCCGGCAATAAACCGCCTGCCCTCGAGCGCCACCCCAAACCACTGGCCAAACGCCTCGGCATCGACCAATGCACGCCAGACATGGGAACGCGGCGCCTTGAGCGTGATCTTGCGTTCGAAACTATTGGGTACTGGTTTCATACGTCACCTCCTGTTTTGAACACTAGGCCTGTATGACCACATGTCCAATGTGAAGTTGTATCAAGCGGCTATTTGGTAGACATCGAAGGTGCACCGCAGTGTCTACACTGATTAGTTATTTCCCCACGTGGCGGAGCAGACCATGCAGTTTTTGCGATTCATCAGCCTGTGGACATTGCCGCTGACGCTTTGCGCCTGCGTCACTTCTGTCGATCACTGGAGCAGAGCGGGTACAACCCAGGCCACGATCGACCACGACAAGGCTGAGTGCCAGTACCAAGCCAAGTCTGCGACGGCCAGTTACAACAGCACACCTTCGGATAAAAGCATGGAGGCCGCCGTCGGCGCCGGGGTGGGTGATGGAATCGTGGTGGCCGAAAAACAGATCGAACTGACCAATGACTGCATGCGCCTGCGCGGCTACAGCGGCAGTTGAGTCTGATCGATACAATGCCTGCTATTCCTGATATCTAAAGCGAGAACTCCCATGTCCCCACGCCTGCTTCTGGCCCTGACACCTTTCCTGTTCACTCCGCTCGCCCACGCCGCCGTCGACTGCGCCAACGCCAGCGATCAGGCGACGATGAACCAGTGCGCCGGGCAGGACTTCAAAGCGGCGGACAAAGAGTTGAACACGGTGTATCAGCAGATCACTGCGCGCTTGAAGGACAACCCGGATGGCAAGAAGCTGTTGGTCAGTGCACAGCGGGCGTGGCTCGGGTTTAGGGATGCCGAGTGCAAGTTTTCATCGTCCGGGGTAACGGGCGGGAGCGTTTATCCGTGGGTTTACAGCAGTTGCCTGACCGGCGTGACCAAGGTCCGGGTTGAGTCGCTGAAACAGTATTTGAAGTGTGAGGAAGGTGACATGAGTTGCCCGGTGCCTGGGGCCTGATTTATTGCGGCGGTATTGAGGGATCTTTCGCGAGCAGGCTCGCGCCCACATTGGAACGCATTTCAAATATGGGTCAACGCCCGTGCAATGCGTTGCGCATGATCATGTTCTGCTCAGGCCGATACGACTCGGCCCGGTGCGCACTCGCGCACACGACAGGCGCACCACTGCGCAAACTTTCCTCAAGCACCTGCCGTAGCCGCAACAAACCCTCCCGCTGTAGCGCCAGGTTGGCCTCGATCTGTCGTATCTCATCCATACGGATATCGATTTGCTCGATGGTCAGCGATTTCGAACAACTGCCATCCTGCAAGAACAGACCGCGAATGGTGTCGAGAGAAAATCCCAGCCGCTGAGCATCGCGCACCAGAATCAATCGCGCGACAGCCGCCTCGACATAGTGGCGATATCCGTTGGCGTCACGGGTAGAAGGCTCCAGTAAACCCTGCTCCTCGTAATAGCGTATTGCCGAAGCGGCCACGCCGGTGCGCTTGGAAACCTCTCCAATTTTCATAAAAGAGCTTGACCTTCAAGTTGGCTTTAATCGTTAGCATAAGCCCAGGCTCGGCACGACAGCCAGTCGTTATTGACCCACCTGAACATCTTTCACCTTTATGGAATTTGATGATGAGCACACTGACAGACCTGCTGAAATGGCGCTATGCAACGAAAAAATACGACCCTTCCCGTACGGTGTCCGATGAAAAAATCGAGCGCATTCTGGAAGCGGTGCGGTTAACGCCGACATCAAGTGGACTGCAGCCCTTCGAATTGCTCGTCGTGACCAATGCAGAGGTTCGCGAAAAGATCAAAGCCGTCAGCTGGAATCAGCAGCAGGTTACCGACTGTTCTCATCTGTTGGTGTTTGCCGCGTGGGACGACATCACTGCCGAGCGGGTCAACATGATGTTTGACCTGACTAACGAAGTTCGCGGAACCGTTAACGAAGGATGGGAGAATTACCGTCAGATGCTCTTGGGCATCGTCGCTGGACGTGGCAAAGAAGCTAATTATCAGGCGGCTGCGCGGCAGGCTTATATCGGTTTGGGCTCGGCTTTGATCGCCGCGGCGTTTGAAGAAGTCGATGCCACACCGATGGAAGGTTTCGACCCCGCAGCCATCGATGAAATCCTCGGACTCGCGGCCCGCAACTTGCGTAGCGTGGTGATTCTACCGCTTGGCCATAGAGCCACTGAGGGGGACTGGCTGGTCAACTTGAAAAAGGTTCGCCGCTCGCGGGAAAACTTCATTACCGAAATCAAGTAAGCCCTATACGAGCGGGCGACTGAAGCATGCCTGTGGCGTGTGTCCCCGCTCTAATCAATTCCTGCCCCCGTCATCGATACACGCGGCCACAGAGTAAATCGCGCCCCTCCTTTGCTCTCGACTTGCTTCGAATTCGAGAGCCTATCGACATTTAAATCCCCCCAAAGCAAATGAACTGAAGATGATGCTTTGGCCCCGGCATCCCGATACCAAGAGCGACCTTCACAAAACAAGAACAATTTATTATTGCCATCCGATAATTTAACATCGAGAATTAGTCATTCCCAATGACACCGCAAGGATTTTTCATGAGTACTCGTAACAACGGATTGGCACTGCAGCGCATGCATTGGGTCGGACTACTGGCAGCGATTCTTGTCTGGGTTTTAGGGATGACCGAAGTCGGTGGCAACGCTTCGATCTGGTTTTTTAAAACGGATGAAATGCTCGCGGCCTTGCTCTACGCCTTCGCCGAAAACTCGCCGCAATTACTTGACCCGTTTGTCGAAGGTGCGTTGCTTGCCCCCGACACATGGCTCTCAACATGGGTCACGGCGCTGCTCGTCGTTCTGGATTTCCTGCCCGTTCTGCTTTCGACTTACGTGCTCTGGCTGACAGGGTTGTTTTTCCTGCGCTTGTCCCGCGGCGAAACCTGGACCGAGCGTAATATCAAGGTGCTGTGGCGAGTGGGGATTCTGTGCATCATGTCTCCGGCCGCCTACCCGCTGGTAGAGACCTTGCAAGGTTTGACACTGTCTATTGATCTGCCACCTGGGGATCGCATCTTTCAATTCTCGATTGGTCTGTCTTCCTCTTCTGCCTACGAGATTGTCAAAGGCGTATTGCTCTGTTTATTTTCAATTATCATGCGCGATGCAAAAGTACTCAGCGATGAGCAAAGTCAATACATATAGAACAAGACAATGACCATTATCGTCCGCCTTGACGTTGTCATGGCCACGCAAAAAATTCGCTCAAAAGAGTTAGCCAGCCTGCTGGGCATTACCGAGGCCAACCTGTCATTACTGAAAAATGGCAAGGTCAAGGGCGTGAAAATGGCCACTTTGGACAAGCTTTGCGCTGCCCTCGATTGCCAGCCAGGCGATCTGCTGGAATTTCAGAAAGACTGAGCCTTGCGTACGAGCGCACGTTAATTGTCGCCAGTCCCCACCGTTTAACTCTTATTCAATCCTTTGTTGCAAGGCGGCTTTGCCATGAACCGGTTTTTATTCTGCGCGCTGTTTTTACTGACAGCGTTGATCAGCGGCTGCGCCACGCAAATGGACGTAACGCTAAATGCCACTCCTGATCCGGACTATCACTTCGACCGAAAAGCGACTGTGTTGGTGACTTCTGCGGGTGGCAGTGACGAAAACGCACTTAATGCCCGCTACTATCTTCGCGACATGGTTAATGCGTTGAAAGACAGGGGTTACCGGGAGGTCTATACCGATGCCAGTCTGCCGAAGAACCACACGCCGATAAAAATGACTGTCAGCCTCGATATTGGCAGTCGACAGGTGACTTACCGTTATACCGCCACCGACTATGGGCAAGTGCCGACCAGCACCTCTACCGTCTGCAAGAACAGCAAGAAAAAAGACGACCGACTGACCTGCACAAGTCGACCAAACACCACCTATGGGGCGATAGGGACTTCGGAACGAACCGGTTACACCACGCTTAGTACCTTTATTGCCACCGCACGCGATGAAGTCAGTAAGCGACCGGTCTACCTGCTTCGCGCTTCGTCCTATAACGAAGATTGCCAGTCAGCCAAGGTCGAAGCCTTTCTGGTGGAGCAAGGCCTGCAAAACGTGAACTTTGAGGAACGGGTGCAACGCAATTACACCGTCACGATGCCCGAGGGTTACCGCTGTAAATAGGCTTTGCGGGACAGTTCACAGTACCGGCTCAGCTTGCATGAGTCGGTACTGTGAGCTGTTGAAGGTTAAACGTGCGGGTCACCGGGCGCTTTGGTCGGCGCCGCGTACTGCGGCTTGAGATGGCCATCCTGATCGAGTAACCAGGCGTCCATGATCTGCCGCACTACAGGGCCTGCGACACGACCACCGGCCTCGCCGTTTTCGATCATCACCGAAATCGCGATCTTCGGATGCTCGGCCGGGGCGAAACCAACGAACAAGGCGTTGTCGCGGTGGCGTTCGAGGGTTTTCTCACGGTTGTAGCGTTCGCCCTGCTTGATTGCCACCACTTGCGCCGTACCACTCTTGCCGGCGATACGGTATTGCGCCCCTGCCGCCGCCGCGCGGGCGATGCCACGGGCATCGTGCATCACCATCTGCATACCGTGGTTGACCTGTTCCCAGTCACGCGGATCCTTGAGCAGGATGTTCGGCATCGGATGCTCGTCGACCGGAGCGACACCATCGACGGTCTTGGCCAGGTGTGGACGATTCCACACGCCTTTGTTGGCGATCAACGCCGTGGCTTGAGCCAGTTGTAGCGGCGTGACCTGCATGTAGCCTTGGCCGATGCCGAGGATGACGGTTTCGCCCGGGAACCAGGCCTGGCGGCGCGTTGCGCGCTTCCACGCTTGCGATGGCATCAAACCGGGCGACTCTTCAAACATGTCCAGCGAGACTTTCTCGCCAAGGCCGAACATCGCCATGTAATCGTGCAGACGATCGATCCCGAGCTTATGCGCGAGGTCGTAGAAATAGGTGTCATTGGAACGCATGATCGCCGCGTCCATGTCTACCCAACCGTCGCCGCTGTGGTTCCAGTTGCGGTACTTGTGATCGAAGTCCGGGAGCTGGTAGTAACCGGGGTCGAAGACGCGGGTCTGCGGCGTCACAACACCAGCGTCGAGGCCGGCGATAGCCACTTCTGGCTTGATCGTTGAACCCGGCGCATAGAGTCCGCGCAGCACACGGTTGAACAGGGGCCGGTCGATCGAATCTCGCAGTGCCGAGTATTCCTTGGAGCTGATGCCAGTGACGAACAGATTCGGATCGAAGCTGGGATTGCTGACCATGGCCAACACTTCGCCGGTCGACGGATCGAGCGCTACCACGGAACCGCGGCGATCACCCAGAGCTGCTTCGGCAGCTTCCTGCAGCTTGATGTCGAGGCTCAGGACAATGTTCTGACCAGGCACCGGATCGGTGTGTTTGAGCACACGGAGTACGCGACCCTGGGCGTTGGTTTCGACTTCCTCGTAACCGACGTGGCCGTGTAACTGCGCTTCGTAGAAACGCTCGATGCCGGTTTTACCGATGGATTGGGTACCACGATATTCGACCGAGTCGAGGCTCTTGGATTCCTTTTCGTTGATTCGGCCGACGTAGCCGATCGAATGGGCGAAATGCGCGCCGAGTGGGTAGTGGCGGACGAACTGCGGCTCGACATCGAGGCCCGGGAGGCGGAACTCGTTGACGGCCAATACAGCGATTTGTTCTTCCGTCAGCTCATAGAACAGCGTCACCGGCGTAAACGGGTGGCGGGACTGCTTCATGGCTTTATCGAAGACTGTGCGATCTTCTGCAGGCAGGTGCAGGAGATTGATGACCTCGTCCAGTTCTTGATTGACGTCGTTGGCGCGTTCGCGGGTGATGGTCAGGTTGAAACTGGGGCGGTTATCGGCGAGCAACACGCCATTACGGTCGTAGATCAAGCCGCGCGTCGGCGGGATTGGCAAGACGTGGACGCGGTTGTTTTCAGAGATGGTCGAGTGGTAGTCGAATTCCACCACTTGCAGAATGTACAGTCGCACGACCAGGGCGCAACTGACGGCGAAGACGAATAAGGCACAGGCGATCAAACGCTTGTTAACCAGGCGCGTCTCTTTTTCGTGGTCCTTGATCGGGATGGGTTCAGGCATTTCTACAGCAACTCTTTGACATAAATGAGTGCCGATCCGTGGGCATGACATCAGTCCTTGAAAAACGAGCTGCACCATACCAAAAACTGTCCGGTCACTTCAGAAGGAATTTCCCCAATGGCAGCTCTTGCGACGGTTGGGCCGGATCCATGCGTTGTAAGAACTTTCCTGCGGACAAAACAAAACCCCAACTGCTCTCGCAATTGGGGTTTCGGAATTTAATCTTGACGATGACCTACTCTCACATGGGGAAACCCCACACTACCATCGGCGATGCATCGTTTCACTGCTG
>NZ_JBITSX010000069.1:0-22812 GCF_044541255.1 Pseudomonas sp. NPDC085632
CATGGCTTTTCTCCTTGCGGTTGTGGCCCTGGGGCCTATTCGAGTACCACTTCGAGGTCGAGGTGGCACAGCCTGCGATAAATCTCTTCCTTGCGTTCACGTACGGCATGGTTCTGCGGCAACAACTCGCAGCAGCTATGCAGTAGATGCAGCACTTCCAATGCAAGATCGGGCTCCCAGGCGTGCAGGCCTGAGTCCTGTAATGTCTGATCGAGGGTTTCGAGCTGGTTCTTGGCCAGTTCGTACTTCTTGGCCATGAAGCACAGCCGTGCGAGGGCGAACTGCCAGAAGAAGCGTTCTCGACCGCCGTGGGCCGCCTGCAAGCCTTGCTTGAGCGTCTGCACGGCAGGCTTCAGGCCTTCCTTGCGCAGCAGCGGCAGGACTTCTTCGAGGGCTTTTTCCCAGGCCGGCTGGGTTTCGACGTTTTCGCTTTCGACCTTGCGCGGCGCACTGGCGCTCTGCAGGTGCGGCATGACGTTGGCGGCGATCCACGCCCGAGTGGACGGATCGGCAAACGGCGCGCCGTCATGGAAACGCAACTCGACAATGCCGGGCAGCCGTTGAACCAAAAGCGCGAAGTGGATTTCCACTTCGCGCATTGCCAGCTCGGCGTTGAGGTTCTGGAGACACTCCCAGACCATCCTCTGGCCATCGAACCAGAACGGCGCCTTCGCCAGGCTCGCCTCCAGTTCCACCAGCAGGTCGGCGTATTTGCCCTGATCGAAACGGTCCTGGTACAGCTTGAGTTTTTCCAGCGGCAGGCCACGCAGCACGGTGATCTGCTCGGCGTTGCGCTCCGGCACCGCGTCGATGGTCATCCACAGCAACGTGCGGTTCAGGCGCAGGGCGCGCAGGTCGGTGGCCTTCTGCTTGAGCCACCAGGCACACAATGGCCGGGCGCTTTCCTGTTGCGCGCGCAGCGCTTTGTGCGCGTCTCGTTCGTTATCGATCGGTGCGCCGGGGGTGAGCAACTGGCTCGCCGCCTGCTTGACCTGCGCCACTGCCGCACCGACCACGCCGGGGGCCGGCTGGTTGTCGGCCGCGCGCTGGATCATGGTTTTCAGGCGACGGGAAATCGGCAGCAGCAGCGGCGAATCATCGCCCAGATGCTCAGCACACGCCGCTTCGAGACCGGACAGGTGCTCGGAGAGCTGCCGGAACATCGGCAACTGCTCTTTGATCGCAATATTTTCGGTAATGACCTGCTCGAGACGCGGCACCAGCCAGCCGATGGCGGCGGCACGGGTGCGGGGTTTGAGCGGGTGAACGTCGGCCCAGTTGTTTTCCGACAGATGGTGCAGCAGACCGAGGCCGGCCAGCAGCCCGGGGAAGGATTCGCGCTGGTAAAGCGACCAGGTCAGCCAAGCGCCGACACGCAGATCCTTGGATTGGGTACGCAGCAGATTTTCGCTGTTTTCACGGATTTTCAGCCAGTCGATCTGCCCGCTTTCGTGCATCGACGAGGCTTTGGCCAGCTCGCTTTCCAGGGCCTCGAATTCGCTCGAAAAACGAACGTCTTCGCCCGCGAAATTCTCTTTGGAAACAGAGACTTTTGCGAGTTCGAGGTAATGGGCGGAAAGTTTGCTTGAGTAGGACATCCATGGCCTTTATTAAGGATTACAGTCAGGCGCCTATTGGAGTAACCGTGGCGCGGGACAGTATCGAAGAGCGGTGAAGCGACTCATCCAATTGAGATGTGCTCTTTCAAGTGGGCGCATCGTAATCACTATGATGGCCACTAGCAAGCATCTGATTAAACAACAAGACGAAGTGTTCATTGGGGTCTGTAGGAGATTGCCCTATATGTCGCAAGGGAATCCCTGATAGTCCGTTATATTCGCCACATTTCTCTCTCTCCCGCCAAAACCCTGAGCTAGAGCGCTTCTGCGCGGCGCGACGACATCCTGCCGGACGCCGGCGCCATTAAAGGGCGGCAAGCATGACAACTCTTGAAAAAAATAGAAGTAGGAAACTTCCGAAAATGCATTGGCCTCTTTGAATAATTCAGCGAAGACAATGACAAACAGAAAAAGTGCCATCAATTTGATGGCGGTGTGTTTTTGTGAAACTTCCACAGCCCCGTAAACACTGCACATTCGTGCTAACTCAATAAATATCGAAGTGGTCTCCTACAGCCATTTCCTTCAATTCATACAACAGTTTACAACCCGGATGTCTCTGACAAATGACAGAGATACTTCTTACATCAATTTATGTCCCACGCCGCTAGCGTGCCTTGGCGAATTCTTTACGCGTGGCGATCAGGGACGATCGAACACCGCGCATCGACTCATTTTGCTTAAGGACAAGCGTATGTTCAGCACGGGCAGTTGCGCGCCTTTTACCCTGCAGATTCCCGCTATTCGCCACGATTTCGCGGTGCTTGCCTTCGACGGCGATGAGGCTATCAGCAGCCTCTTTGCGTTCCGGATTGAGTTGGTCAGCGAACGCGCTGACATCGACATCGAGCCTCTGCTCAGTCAGCCGGCGTTTCTGCAGTTCGGCTTAAATGGCGAAGGCGTTCATGGGCGGATTGAGGATGTGCAGATTGGCGAGTCAGGTAAACGTCTGACTCACTATCAACTGACGCTGGTGCCAGCGCTGTATTACTTGCAGTTCAGCCATGATCAGCGGATTTTTCAAAACTTGACGGTGCCGCAAATCATCACGCAGGTACTCCAGCGTCATGGCATCCAGACGGATGCATTCACCTTCCATGTCAGCGGCCGGGTGGAGCGTGACTACTGCACTCAGTATGGCCAATCCGACTTTGAGTTCATCCGGCGCCTGTGCGCCGAAGAAGGCATCGCGTGGCATCACCAGCACTCTCCCAACGGTCACATGCTGGTGTTTACCGACGATCAGGTGTTTTTCCCTAAGCTGAGAGCGACGCCTTTTCAACAAGACACGGGCATGGTCGCCGAGCACCCGGTCGTCAATCGGTTCGCCATGGTTTTTAATACGCGAACCAGCACCGTAACCCGTCGCGACTATGACCTGAAGCGCCCCAGCCTGTTGCTGGAAAGTCGTTTCACAGCCGAGTTCACACCCGCGCTGGAAGACTATCGCTACCCCCTGCCGATGGAGAACGAAAAACAGGCCAAACAGCGGGTACGCCAGGTTTTGGAGCGACATCGCTGCGACTACCAAAGGGTTCAGGGCGAAAGCGATCAAGCGACACTGCGCAGTGGTTATTTGTTCGACCTGACTGAACATCCGCGCAAGGACTGCAACGACCTTTGGTTGCTGGTAAGCCTGAAGCATAAAGGCAAGCAACCGCAGGTCCTCGAAGAAGCTGCCGGTAGCGACGTCAACCCCGCCGATGGCTTCACGCAGGGCTATCGCAACACTTTCAGCGCCATACCCGCAGAGGTGCTCTATCGCCCTGCGCTGCCACCACGAAAACCATTGTTGGTCTGCCAGACCGCGCGCGTCACCGGGCCGCCCGGGAGAGAGACGTTCTGCGACGAATACGGCAGGGTTCGCGTCGAGTTTCCATGGGACCGGGCAGAGCTCAATAGCGAGAAGAGCAGTTGCTGGATACGCGTTGCCTCGAGCTGGGCCGGGGAAGGTTTCGGGGCGATGACCATTCCGCGCATCGGCATGGAAGTGGTCGTGACTTTTCAGGAGGGTGATCCGGATCAACCGCTGATCACCGGTTGCGTACCCAACAAGGTCACATCCGCCGCCTATCCATTGCCGGCCAATGAGACCAGAACGGTCTTGCGCACTCAAAGCTCCCCGCGCAATGGCGGTTACAACGAGTTGTCGATCGAAGACCGTGCTGGCCAGGAGAAAATCTACCTGCGGGCCCAGCGCGATCTGGAACAACTGATCCTTAACGACAGCCGCAGCCTGATTACCCGCGACCGCTTCGAGCAAGTGGGCCATGACAGCACCTGCCTGATCGAGGGCAAGACGTCGCACACCCACCACGGTGTGCGCAGTACGCAGATCAACGCCGATGATCTGCTGACCGTCAGTGGCATCAGCAGTCACTCGGTTGGAGCGCTGGTGATTCAGGCCGGCCAGCAGGCGCATGTCACCGCGAGCAACGTGGTGATCGACGCCGGCATGAGCCTGACGCTGTCGGCGGGTGGGCACCACATCGTCATCAACGCCGGCGGGATTTTCAGCAGCGTGCCCATCGTTGAGGGCGGTGCGCCGTTGGCGGGTATTGCGCCCCTACAGCCGCTGCAGGCAGTGGGCGGAATTGTCCCTCTTGTCAGTGCCACACCGCTGTCGATCGTCAACAGTGCTCGCCAGCAAGCGGCGGACTATTGCCCGCTGTGCGAAGCCTGTGCGGCTGGGCAGTGCGGTCTGGGAGAAGTGGCATGAACCGGGTCGAACAATGGCTGCACGAACAATCTCGCGCCGGACGTGATCTTTTTTTAATGCTCGACACCGACGGTCAGAGCGAAGCACGCACGGCGCTGGCCGCCGACCTGGGCACTGAGCAATTTCGTCATTTGTACGCGGGTACGGCGGCTGAATCTTTGGCGCAAACCGGTCCGCTGCTGCTTCGAATCGACACGGCACGCCACCCCGTCATCCAGGCATTGCTCGCCACCCCCGAACGCCATTGGGGTTGGCTGGCCAGCGCCGAGCACGTCGATCTGGAGGATTTGGCAAACCATTGGCGCGACCGTGTGGTGAGTGGCGAACGCCCCAATCTGGCGGTGTATCGCGTGCATGACAACCGCGTGCTCGGACGCGCGCTGGCGCATCTGCAACCCGAGCAATACTCAGCATTGCTCGGGCCGGTCAGCAGCATCTGTTACTGGCATGCCGGGCAATGGAACGTCGCCAACAACCCGGACCCCGGCAAACACCCGCTGCCCATCGACCCGCCATGGCTGCAGACGCCTGTACCGGAGCTGATTTACGCAAACGTGCTGTTCGACAACGCCCGACGCTATCTGGTGGGCGAGCACACTGAAACGATGGCCCAGCTAGCGGAGCAACTCGACATGGATGACTGGTTGTGGGGGCAGATTCAGCTGACGCGTTTGTGGGGCTGGCAGCAACCGGAGCAAGTGCACTTTTTGCTGACCCAAAGTCTTCGGCTACCGGGGTATGTACCGCCCAAGTCATGGCTGCCCAAACCCGGAGAAGACTCGGCGGTGCACTTTGAGCGGGTGTATCAGCAGGTGCTGTTTTGGCAGGAGAGCGGCCCCCTATGAGACGTGCATTTCAATATCTGGCACTTGGCAGTTGCACTGCATTGACCCTGGGTTGCTCTGCGGTTGGTACGCCGAACACGTTTACCTTTGTTCCTGACTTTCCACCCAACTTCAAGTACGACCTGACGGCCACCTATGTGCCCGCCAAAGATCAAACGTGCTCGGTACCGGGTGGAAAAGGTACTCAGCTTGGGTTCAACAAAACCAACATGAAATACGAAGGCACCTCCGTAGTCCCGCTTTACAGAACCGTAAGCGACTGCCCGCTGGCGCTGAACCATGTGGAGATCAAGGTCATCGGTGTTTTTGGCCCCGGACGAAGTAACAGCAGCTATGACTACGCCTCATTTGCCGTACGCCCTGAGTTGCTGGAGCGACAAATGGGTAGTTTCAGAGATGACGAGACAGCTGAGTTCTTTGGTGAGTGTATGTGGTTTTTTCGCACCGTCAGTCCCAAGCGTTACCTCATAAAAATGTTGAGGTGCAAAAAAATGGATGCGCAGGGCAATGTCGGGCGAAGCCGTCCTTCCACGGCGTACACGCTGACTCAGCTAGCGGGAATAACCGTAAGGCTGAAGATCAAGTTGGCTGATGAAGAAAGGCCCGGCTGGGGTGACACCTGGGTTGAAGTTCCCGGTGGCTGGAAGCGCTGTTTGGGTGAAGGTATGGAAGATCAGCGTGGTTACTGCAATGGGAATTACAAGGACTTCAGCACCTTCAGGATGGTGGATGAGCGCATTTGCACAATTTATCCGGGGTGCACTGAGAATAAGGAAGAAACTCCATGAGCATGGAATCTTTAGAGACGAATGTTGCGATCTTTATGCAGGGCAACATCCACGCCTGCCCCAGGCGCGGGCAGTCGACCAGTTTTCAATTAGTGGATGAGTTTGGTAACGGCAAACCCTATGCGGGCTTGACATACGAAATCATCGATTATGAAGACACCGTCTACGCCGGAAAACTGGATGTCAAAGGTTGCGGCAAGGTAGATAACCATTACTGCGGCCCATTAATACTCAAGCTCAGTCAGCCATTCACAGGAACAGAAGCGCTCTATAAAGATTTGAGGGCAAGGGAGCACTACCCCCTGCCCATCACCGAACTCCAGGTGCGCGCCGAAAAAACCCGTTTCTTCAACAAATCAGGTGTACGCACCCAAGCCAATCCCGCAAAAGACCTTGCCGCAAACGCTGCCTACTATCAGGTTGAAGTGAGAGAACTGGTCAAGCATGTAGCGCACTTGCCGCCCCTGGCAAAGCGAAGTGATCCGCCGAACATGGTGGTTCACACACTTATGCGATCCACGCGCACAACCAAATCTTTTGCGCAGGTTGATGCAGGTGTCCCGGATAAAGGGGCGAGAGCGATCTTCAGTCAGGAAGACCGGGGCATGGTGGAGTTGGGTTTTTCTCCACCCCCACCCAAACTTACAGGCATTGCCTTGCTGCCTAACAAACATCATGTGCTGGAGGTGCGCCCCATGAGGGCATTGCGCCCGATGCTGTCGACGAGCAATGAATTCTGCGCACTCAACCTTTATCAACTGTCGCTGATGGCGACCCTGAGTTATACCGACTTCGGACAGGTGCCCAACACGCAACCGGTCAATACCGACAGTGTGAGCTTCCCCTTGCAGCCCAGCAGCGGCAACTGGTTTGGCCATGCCCTGCCGCAGTTTGATGAACTGTGGAAAGTTGATGCCACCCAGAGCAAAAAGTATTACCCGCTCTACGAGGAAGTGCCCTACTCGAAACGCCTGGAAGTGGTGCCGTTCGACCCGCACCTCTATCCCGAGGTCAACGACCCGGCATTGGGTGATGAGCAGGAGCACCCGGCCAAGCTGCACTTTTTTGATGATCGCCAACAGGTCCAAAGCACGGACACACAAGCCTTCATCTGCCACCACGACGAACTGATCCTCATCAGCGTGCGCGGCACCAGTGAAATATGGCCTGACGGCCTGCGTGATGGCGATGCCTATCAGGTTCCGTTCGAAGAAGGCGAAGGCAAGGTGCACCGCGGATTCTACGGTGGTGCTTTAGCGGCTTATCCGTTCATCGTGACTTATCTGGAAAAGTTCTACAGCGGGCAAAAACTGCTGATTACGGGGCACAGCCTGGGCGGGGCAATCGCACTGATATTGTCTGAAATGCTGCGACGTGATCCACAGTACTTACCGCAAATCGTGCTCTACACCTACGGCGCCCCTCGCGCCGGCGACACCACTTTCATCGAAAGTGCCAAGGCGTTGGTCCACCACCGCATCGTCAATCAGAACGACCCGGTTCCGAGCGTACCCGCCACATGGATGAACACTTTCGCCAAGCCAATGCCAATGTATATCGCCAACGGTGCGGTGCTGGTTATTACCCCGGCTGCCGGTTTTGCCTTGCTTGTCTGGGGAATGACCAACTTCTTCGGTGACGATTACGGCCATCACGGCGCGCTGCGCCATTTCATGCCAGTGGTGTTTGGCAAGGAACACCAATCCTCCATTCTCTGGCAGCCGGGCTGCAGCATCATCAACGATCACGGCTGTGCCGAAGCCTTGCGAAATATCAATGGCCTGCCCAAGCGCGGCTCTTTTCTAAAGCAGCTCTTCGCGGCAGGCGATCACTCGATGGTCGGCAGCTACATCCCCGGTTGCTGGGCAAGTCTGCGCCGCTGGCAAGAGGCGCAGCAGCTCAAACGCTCTTTGGTCACCCCACGGGAGTTCGAATGGGTCAGCGGCGCATTGGAAAATATCAGAAAGCAACTGCGCGCCGTCGAGCGCGAGATCCAGGCCCACCCCAGCGCCTATGTCCGCCACCAGGAAAGAAATCACAAGACCACGGTTCTCAACAATGAAATAGACAAAATCAAAATGACCCAGGCGTGCCTGGTCGACCTGCGCGGCCAGCGGGTCACCGAAGCCGACGTGTATGGCAGCTATGCCGACCAGCCCGAGTGGGTGCAGGAAAACCTGCTGCGCTGGAACGCTCACCCGGAAAACCTCGTTCAGGAACAACTGGCGATGATTCCTCCCGCCGCCGAAGACCACGATGCCGCTATTGCCGCAATGACCGGTGGGCATGCCGTTGGCGCGCCGTTTCAGCTGGATATTGATTCGATTGTGTAGTGGCTAAATAACGCGCGGGCAAATCTTGGCTATGCCAGAATCCGATGCCATAAAATTCGGCACCCTCTACAAAGGCTGGTAAGGAGCTTCACCTCATGGAATTGAATGCCATATTTTTCGCAGCACTTATTTGGCTGCCAATCACCCAAGCATCAGCGGACACCCCGTCACTGGACGGCCATTACTACCTGGTCGGCGCAATGGAAATGGGCGCTGAGTTGCTGCTGCGCAAGGACGGCACCTTTGACGCGGGTGTGTCGTATGGCAGTGCCGACGGTTTTGCCAAAGGCACCTGGCGGGTGGAGAAGGAAATACTGACGCTGAAAAGCGCAACCAAACCTGCCTCCGATAGCGATTTGTCTGCCCTGTTCCAGGATCTGCAATTGGCCATTGAGCCAAACTGCCTGGCCGTGGACTTCGGCAATGGCAAGGCCTGCTTCCGCCGCCAATAAGCCGATTTACAGCCACAAAAAATGGGCACCCGACCGCAATCGGTGTGCCCATTTTTGTTTACGGTGTTCCCCCGCTATTCAGGGGATCCGCCGCACTTATGGATTAACGCTGTCTTTCAACGATTTGCCTGGCTTGAACGCAACGGTGTTGCTGGCCTTGATTTTAACCGGCTCGCCGGTCTGCGGGTTTTTGCCGGTGCGGGCGCCGCGGTGGCGTTGCAGGAAGGTGCCGAAGCCGACCAGCGTCACGCTGTCCTTGCGGTGCAGAGCGCCGGTGATTTCTTCGAGAACGGCGTTGAGTACGCGGTTGGCCTGCTCTTTGGTCAGATCTGCTTTTTCAGCGATTGCAGCGGCGAGTTCTGGTTTACGCATTAGTGAAGCCCCTTTGACGGTTTTTTGTTGTTATGTCCGTGCTGTTCTCGTTGGAACAGCGCCCAAGGCGCCGCAGGCTCTACTCTGCGGCAGACGGGAGTGAGAATGGCACGCGGATACCGGCGGCGCCAGTCTCCCCGCGACCTTTGTAGGGGCAAAAGCGGGGTGATTCCGACAGAACGACCGGTATTTACGCCAGCAGGGCCGGAAGCTGTTTGTTCAGGGCGAGTTTTTCCATCACCGCCGCGCCGGTCAGCGCATAACCGAGCAATTGGCCGTCGGCGCCGTGGCACAGGGCCTTGATGTCGGCGCCCTGCCCTTCAACCGTCCAGACGCCTTCGCTGCCCCGTGGTGGCGGCGATACGACCAGCGGGCACACCGGGGTTTTCACGGTGATCGGCATCGGGCCGTAGCTCACGGCAGTCGGGTTACCGGCGAGGGTTTGTGCCAGCGCACGCGCACAACTCATGAGGGGCATCACGTACAGCAGATTCAGCCCTTCGACCTCGGCACAGTCGCCCAAGGCGTAGATATTGGCGTGGGAAGTTTTCAGGTGTCGGTCGACCACGACGCCGCGATTGACCTGTACGCCGGCAGCCGCCGCCAAATCGATGCGAGGACGCAGGCCGATGGCCGAGACCACCACATCGCATGGGATGACCTGGCCGTCGGACAGGTGCGCTTCCAGACCGTCCGCGACTTTTTGCAGGCGGGTCAGCACCGGGCCGAGGTGGAATTTCGCACCCAGGCTTTCCAGCCCTGCCTGTACCGCTGCTGCAGCGGCCGGGTGCAGCAGCATCGGCATGACTTGTTCACAAGGTGCAACCAGTTGCACTTCGTAGCCACCGAGGATCAGGTCATTGGCGAATTCGCAGCCAATCAGACCGGCACCGAGCAGCAAGACACGGCGCTTTCCGGCCGCTGCCGTGCGAAAACGCGCGTAGTCTTCAAGATCGTTGATCGGGAATACCAGATCCGCGCCATCGCCTTCGATCGGCACGCGTACGGTTTCTGCGCCCCAGGCGAGGATCAGGTCGCGGTAGTAAACCGCTTCTTCGCCGATCCACAAACGCTTGTGGCCAGCGTCGATGCCGCTGATGCGCGTGTGGGTGCGCACTTCGGCTTTCAACTGTTCGGCCATGGCGCCGGGTTCGGCCATGCTCAGGCCATCGGCGTCCTTGTTCTTGCCGAAACCGGTGGAGAGCATCGGTTTGGAGTAAGAGCGGCCGTCATCAGCCGTGATCAGCAGCAACGGGGTTTCGCTGTCGAGTTTGCGAAACTCCCGGGCCAGGTTGTAGCCCGCAAGGCCAGTGCCAACGATGACGACAGGTGCGCTCATGCCTTACTCCTTTGTTTTGCTTAGTTGATTTCGATCATTTCGAAGTCCAGCTTACCGACGCCGCAGTCGGGGCACAGCCAGTCTTCCGGCACGTCCTGCCACAGGGTGCCCGGCGCAATGCCGTCATCCGGCCAGCCGTCGGCTTCGTTGTAGATCAGGCCGCAGACCACACATTGCCACTTTTTCATTCAAGTACTTCCTCAGGGTTCAGGCTTATTGCCGGCGCGGATGGTCGATGGGTGTTGCGCTGCCATCCGGCTCAGGGCGTTTTGTACTGATGGAGCCGGGCAGATGCAAGCCTGTTCGGCGCAATGGCGACCCCGATCAATCAATATTGCAGCTCGCCATGGTAAGCTCGCCGCCTCATTTGCGGCCAATAATGACTCATTGTGCAACATTCAAATGCCTGCCCGGCCCCGCTCTGGCTTCCTCAAAGCCGACTGACGCCCCTCCCCGATTCGTTGACCCTCGACTGGTTGTTCGACGAAGGCTCCCTCACCCGCCGACTGACCCGCTTGTCCAGTGATGGCTTCAGCGTGACGCCGCTGTTCGAAGGCTGGGACACCCTGCGTGCCGACGAATGCGCGGCGCTGGATCTGGCTGAGGACAGCGAAGGCTGGGTGCGCGAGGTGTATTTGCGCGGTCGCGGCGAGGCCTGGGTATTTGCCCGCAGCGTCGCCTCGCGCGCCGCCCTGCAAGGCGACGGGCTGCACATGGATGAACTGGGCAGCCGCTCGCTGGGCGAACTGCTGTTTTGCGATCAGGCGTTTCAGCGCCGCGCCATAGAAGTTTGCCACTACCCTGAACAATGGCTGCCTCCAGTCGTGAAAGCGTCTGAGCTGTGGGGTCGCCGTTCGCGCTTCGACCGTGGCGCGTTGAGCGTACTGGTCGCGGAAATCTTCCTGCCGAGCCTGTGGAGCGCCGCCCGCGCCCATCCGGAGAACTGCTGATGTATCAGAGCCTGCTCAAGTCGCTGAACCGCTTGAACCCGCGCGCCTGGGATTTCATTCAGTTGACCCGGATGGACAAGCCGATCGGCATTTACCTGCTGCTGTGGCCGACCCTGTGGGCACTGTGGATTGCCGGCAAGGGCTCGCCATCACTGGCCAACGTAGTGATTTTCGTCCTTGGCGTGGTGCTGACCCGCGCCGGTGGCTGTGTGATCAACGACTGGGCTGATCGCAAGGTCGACGGCCACGTCAAACGCACCGCACAACGGCCATTGGCTGCCGGCAGAATCAGTTCGAAAGAAGCGCTGGTGTTCTTCGCCCTGTTGATGGGCGTGAGCTTTTTGCTGGTGCTGTGCACCAATGCGCCGACGATCTGGCTGTCTCTGGGCGGGCTGGCGCTGGCCTTCACCTATCCGTTCATGAAGCGCTACACCTATTACCCGCAAGTGGTGCTGGGCGCGGCGTTCTCGTGGGGCATGCCGATGGCGTTCACGGCCGAGACTGGCGAGCTGCCGGCGGCGGCCTGGCTGCTGTGGATTGCCAACCTGTTGTGGACGGTGGGGTACGACACCTATTACGCGATGACCGATCGCGATGACGATTTGAAGATCGGCGTGAAGTCGACGGCGATTCTGTTTGGCGAGGCGGACCGGATGATCATTCTGGGGTTGCAGGCGTTGTCGCTGGGGTGCCTGTTGCTGGCGGGGTCGAAGTTCGAGTTGGGGACGTGGTTCCATCTCGGCTTGCTGGTGGCTGCTGGCTGTTATGCGTGGGAGTTCTGGTACACGCGGGATCGTGACCGGATGCGCTGCTTCAAGGCGTTCTTGCACAACCATTGGGCCGGGTTGGCGATTTTCGTCGGGATCGTGCTGGATTACGCATTGCGCTGAAGATTCACACCTGTGGGAGTGAGCTTGCTCGCGAAAGCATTGGGTCAGTTGCCACATAGGCTGACTGAGACGACACCTTCGCGAGCAAGCTCGCTCCACAGGGGATTTGCGTTTATTTGTGCTCGTGCACTACGTGCCAAACTTCCTTCATGCCATCGCCTTTCATTTCTCCAGGCTTCTCATCCTTCATGAAGGTATACAGCGGCTTGCCGTCGTAGGCGTATTGCATCATGCCGTCATCGCGCTTGATCACTGTCCATTTGCCTTCAGCCTTGGCACCCGCCGGCGCCATCATCGGCGGCCAGTTCTTCGCGCAATCGCCGTTGCACATCGACTTGCCGCCAGCGTCCTTGTCGAACGTATAAACGGTCATGCCTTTGTGGTCGACCATCATGCCGTCCTTCATCATGGCCGGCTCGGCGGCCATGGCAAATCCAGGCAGAGTCAGGGCCGCAGCCATCAGCAGTGCTTTAAAAGAAACAGTCATTTGAGTCATGGAAGCCTTCTTTTGTGGTTGTCAGGATTCGGACTTAGAGCTTAGTTCAGGATTCGCACAATCGCTGCCGGACTAAAATACTGTCACACGACTGCAATAATTCCGTTATCTAATGCGGCGCAAGACAGTTAAATGACAAGAGGATTAAGGCATGGTTGGCAGGAGCATTCTGATCGTCGACGACGAAGCGCCCATTCGCGAAATGATCGCCGTTGCGTTGGAAATGGCCGGCTATGACTGCCTCGAGGCAGAGAACTCGCAGCAGGCACACGCCATCATCGTTGACCGCAAGCCAGACCTGATTCTGCTCGACTGGATGCTGCCGGGCACGTCGGGCATCGAGCTGGCGCGTCGCCTGAAGCGCGATGAGCTGACCGGGGACATCCCGATCATCATGCTCACCGCCAAGGGCGAAGAGGACAACAAGATCCAGGGCCTGGAAGTCGGCGCCGACGACTACATCACCAAACCGTTTTCCCCACGCGAACTGGTCGCCCGCCTGAAAGCCGTGCTGCGCCGCGCCGGTCCGACCGACGGCGAAGCGCCGATCGAAGTCGGTGGCCTGCTGCTCGATCCGATCAGCCACCGCGTGACCATCGACGGCAAACCCGCCGAGATGGGCCCGACCGAATACCGTCTGTTGCAGTTCTTCATGACCCACCAGGAACGCGCCTACACCCGTGGCCAGTTGCTGGATCAGGTCTGGGGCGGCAACGTCTACGTTGAAGAGCGCACCGTCGACGTGCACATCCGCCGCCTGCGCAAGGCCCTCGGCGACGCCTACGAAAATCTGGTACAAACCGTGCGCGGCACCGGCTACCGGTTTTCCACCAAGGCCTGATCCGACCGCCAGACTCGCAGACAAGGACCGTATTTCCCGTGAATCAAAACTGGCATGGCACCCTGATTCGCCACATGCTGTTGCTGGTCACAGCGTGTCTGGTGATCGGCCTGATCACCGGCTATTACGGCTGGAGCCTCGCGGCGGGCCTGGGGATTTATCTGGGCTGGACGCTCAAGCAATTACTGCGGCTGCACGAATGGCTGCGCCAGCACCAACCCGACGAAGCACCGCCCGACGGCTATGGACTGTGGGGCGAGGTGTTCGACAGCATCTACCACCTGCAACGCCGCGATCAACGGGTGCGCGGGCGCCTGCAAGCGGTGATCGACCGGGTGCAGGAGTCCACCGCCGCGCTGAAAGACGCGGTGATCATGCTCGACAGCGACGGCAACCTGGAATGGTGGAACCGCGCCGCCGAAACCCTGCTCGGTCTCAAGACCCCGCAAGACAGTGGCCAACCGGTGACCAACCTGGTGCGCCATCCGCGCTTCAAGGAATACTTCGAGCAGGACAGCTACGCCGAGCCGCTGGAAATCCCCTCGCCGACCAATGATCGCGTGCGCATTCAGTTGTATCTGACCCGCTACGGCAACAACGAACACTTGATGCTGGTGCGCGACGTCACGCGCATCCATCAACTGGAACAGATGCGCAAAGACTTCATCGCCAACGTCTCCCACGAATTGCGCACACCGTTGACGGTGATTTGCGGCTATCTGGAAACCCTACTCGACAACGTCGAAGAGGTGAATCCGCGCTGGAGCCGCGCCCTGCAGCAGATGCAACAACAGGGCGGGCGCATGCAGACGCTGCTCAACGATTTGTTGCTGCTGGCGAAACTGGAGGCCACTGATTACCCGTCGGACAACCAGCCAGTTCAGGTGGATACGCTGCTGCAATCAATCAAGAGCGATGCGCAGCAATTATCCGGCGCGAAGAATCAGCGCATCACCCTGGAAGCCGACGCCGGCCTGCTGCTCAAGGGCAGCGAGGCGGAATTGCGCAGTGCGTTTTCCAATCTGGTGTTCAACGCCGTGAAATACACCCCGGCCGAGGGCAACATCCGCATTCGCTGGTGGGGCGACGATCAGGGCGCGCACCTCAGCGTGCAGGATTCCGGGATCGGCATCGACAGCAAACACCTGCCGCGCCTGACCGAACGCTTCTATCGCGTCGACTCCAGCCGCAATTCCAACACCGGCGGCACCGGCCTGGGCCTGGCCATCGTCAAACACGTGTTGCTGCGCCACCGCGCGCGCATGGAAATCAGCAGCGTGCCCGGTCACGGCAGCACGTTCACCTGCCATTTCGCCCCGGCTCAGGTCGCCCAGGCACGGGCGATCAGCGCCGCTGAGTAATGTCGCACTAGGCAATCGCCAGGTCAGCCGCTACATTGGCTGACTTGTGCCTGCCTTTCAGGCACGACTTTTCTCTCTTTTGAATCACACGGAACCCGCAAAACTCCATCATGGACCCTTCCCCTGGCTTGTCCCTCGCAACAATATTCGCCGATTTCGGCATGATCCTTTTTGCTCTGATCCTGGTTTTGCTCAACGGCTTTTTCGTTGCGGCGGAATTCGCCATGGTCAAACTGCGCTCGACCCGGGTCGAGGCCATCGCTGATCAGAACGGCTGGCGCGGACACATTCTGCGCACCGTGCACAGTCAGCTCGATGCGTACCTCTCGGCGTGTCAGCTGGGTATCACCCTGGCCTCGCTTGGCCTCGGCTGGGTCGGTGAGCCGGCCTTTGCGCATATTCTCGAACCGCTGCTGAGCGCGGTCGGCGTGCAGTCGCCGGAGATCGTCAAGGGCGTGTCGTTCTTCACCGCGTTCTTCATCATTTCGTACCTGCACATCGTGGTCGGCGAGCTGGCCCCGAAATCCTGGGCGATCCGCAAACCCGAATTGCTGTCGCTGTGGACGGCGGTGCCGCTGTACCTGTTCTACTGGGCAATGTACCCGGCGATCTACCTGCTCAACGCCAGCGCCAACGCGATTCTACGGATTGCCGGCCAGGGCGAACCCGGCCCGCATCACGAACACCATTACAGCCGCGAAGAACTGAAACTGATCCTGCACTCCAGCCGTGGCCAGGATCCGAGTGATCAGGGCATGCGTGTTCTGGCGTCGGCGGTGGAAATGGGCGAGCTGGAGGTGGTCGACTGGGCCAACTCCCGCGAAGACCTGATCACCCTCGAATTCAACGCGCCGCTGAAAGAAATCCTCGCGATGTTCCGTCGCCACAAGTTCAGTCGTTATCCGGTGTACGACAGCGAGCGCCAGGAGTTCGTCGGCCTGCTGCACATCAAGGATCTGCTGCTGGAACTGGCGGCGCTGGACCACATTCCCGAGTCGTTCAACCTGGCTGAGCTGACCCGTCCGCTGGAGCGCGTGTCGCGACACATGCCGCTGTCGCAGTTGCTGGAGCAGTTCCGCAAGGGCGGCTCGCACTTCGCCGTGGTCGAGGAGGCTGACGGCAACATCATCGGCTACCTGACCATGGAAGACGTGCTGGAAGTGCTGGTCGGCGACATTCAGGACGAACACCGCAAGGCTGAGCGCGGGATCCTTGCCTATCAGCCGGGCAAACTGCTGGTGCGTGGCGACACGCCGCTGTTCAAAGTGGAACGCCTGCTGGGTATCGACCTTGACCACATTGAAGCGGAAACCCTCGCCGGGCTGGTCTATGAAACCCTGAAGCGGGTGCCGGAAGAGGAAGAAGTGCTGGAAGTCGAAGGCCTGCGCATCATCATCAAGAAGATGAAAGGGCCGAAGATTGTGCTGGCCAAGGTGTTGATGCTCGATTGAGTGCAATGCGGGAAACCGCGTTGCCTGCTAAAAGATCGCAGCCTGCGGCAGCGCCTACAGGGATTGCATGCCCATGTAGGAGCTGCCGCAGGCTGCGATCTTTTGCTTTTAGAAGCTTACTGCTTGCCCAGCGCAAAGTTGGGCAACGCCCCCAGCGGCTGATTGAACTGATACGGAATCGACACCAACCCTTCCCCGGTATTGCGCTGCACCACAAAGTGCAGGTGCGGGCCGCTGCTGTTGCCGGTGTTGCCTGACAACGCCAGCGGACTGCCCACGGTCACCCTTTGTCCTTCGCGCACGCTTACCGAGCCTTGCTTGAGGTGCAGGTACACGCCCATGGTGCCGTCGTCGTGCAACACCCGGACGAAATTGCCGGACGCATCCGAGCCGCGCCCGCTCTGGGAGTTTTCGGTCTTCACCACCACCCCGGCCCGCGCGGCAATGATCGGTGTACCCACCGGCATGGCGATGTCCATCGCATAGCGATTCTTCGGCCCATAGTGGCTGTACTGACCGTTGGCGCCCTGACTCAGCCGAAACGGCCCGCCACGCCACGGCAGCGGATAGCGATAACTCTGCGCGGCGCCTGAGGGGTCGCCGAGGGAGTAATGGAACTGCGGCGAATAGACCAGCGGCTTGCCGCTGGTAATCGCCGTCAGCAGCGCCAGACGCGTGTTGCTGCGCGCCGGCAGCACTCGGCGGATGGTTTGTGCCGGCGCGCCGCGGACGTTGCTCATCCCGGTAAACGCCAGTGCCACCTCGACCGGCGAATACAGATCGTTGCGCACGAACACCACGTCAGTGCCCTTCTGCTTTTTGATGTCGAGATAGACCTGCCGCTCCAGCCGCTCGACCATGCGGTCCTGAAAGACGAACACCTGCGAGCCTTTGCTCGGCCGGTCGCTGTACGAGACCACGCCGTTGGCATCGGTGGATTTGTAGATAGTCATGGCCACAGCCGAGGTGGAGGCCATGAAGAGACCACAGAAAAACAGCAGGCGCGCGAGCATGGGCAGAGTCTGTCGAAGTGAGGCCTGGAAGTGAGCCTAGCAGGTGAAGCAGACCAGGCTAGTCGACAGATGTTTCAAATGATCGTCCCCACGCTCTGCGTGGGGACGCAGCCCGGGACGCTCTGCGTCCCATGCGAGAGGACGCGGAGCGTCCGGTTGAGGCATTCCCACGCAGAGCGTGGGAACGATCAGTGTAAAGCTGTGATCAAGCGCCCGGAACGAAGTGCTTCTGCGCCGTGCCGCGGGCGATCAGGCGGGAGATGTAGTCGAGCTTCTGCGCATCCTGATCGACGAAACGGAAGGTCAGTTGCAGCCATTCGCTGTCCGGTTTCGGCTCGAACGCAACGACGGCGTGCAGGTAGCCGTTGAGGCGGGCGATTTCGGCGTTGTCGCCCTGTTCCAGATCGAGCACCGCGCTGTCGAGGATCTGCGGCAGGGTGTCGGTACGCTTCACCACCAGCAACGCTTCCTTGATGCTCAGGGCCTTGATCACGCATTGCTGAGTACCGCTTGGCAGGCGCAGTTGGCCTTGGCCACGACCGCTGGCCGGCGCCGACGCGGCGACTGGCGCCTTGACCGGTGGGCTGTTGAGCAAACCACGGGACGGCGCAGCAGCGGGCGCTGGCGCGGCAGCAGCCGGTTTGGCAAACGGATTGACCACAGCAGTTGCCGGCGCGCCACCGACCACGGCAGGCTTGCCGCCAGTCAGTGCACTCAGCGAATCGTTGCCGAACGCCGAGTTCATCTTGGTCGGCGCGCTGTTCATCAGGGTGTCGAGCTTGCCGACCTTGTTCAGCGCCTGCTTGACCTTGGTCAGCAGTTGCTCGTTGGTGAACGGCTTGCTGACGTAACCGGAAACGCCAGCCTGAATCGCCTGGACGACGTTTTCCTTGTCGCCCCGGCTGGTCACCATAACGAATGGCATAGTCTTGAGGTTGTCTTGCTCGCGGCACCAGGTCAGCAACTCGAGACCGGACATTTCCGGCATTTCCCAATCGCACAGGACCAGGTCGAACGCTTCCCTGGCCAGCATGGCCTGAGCCTTTTTGCCGTTGACGGCGTCCTCGGTGCGGATCCCCGGGAAGTAATTACGCAAGCACTTTTTCACCAGGTCACGAATGAACGAAGCATCGTCCACGACCAACACACTGATCTTGCTCATCCAACACCCCTATTAAAATCCCGGCAAGCATAACGCTGGCTGATGGCACATTGCCAAAACTCTTCAGTCACGCCGGGACTTTTCGTTCGGGGGTGCTGATTTTTAATTCGCTTCTGCATATTAAAAGCACAAACAAAAACGCCCGGCCAAAGGGCCGGGCGCTTTTCTCAGGCAATCTTACTTATCGTCAGCATCGCCCGGAACATTAGCGGTTTCGCCGCTTGTACCTTCAACTTCTTCTTTCATGCGCTTGAGGCCCATGTGGCGCACGTCGGTGCCGCGCACCAGGTAAATGACCAGTTCGGAGATGTTGCGCGCGTGATCGCCGATGCGCTCCAGCGAACGCAGCACCCAGATGATGCTCAAGACCCGCGAGATAGAGCGCGGGTCTTCCATCATGTAGGTCGCCAGCTCGCGCAGGGCAGTCTTGTATTCGCGGTCGATGATCTTGTCGTACTGCGCCACCGACAACGCCAGATCGGCGTCGAAACGGGCGAACGCATCCAGTGCATCGCGAACCATGTTGCGCACCTGGTCGCCAATGTGGCGAACCTCGACGTAACCGCGCGGCGCTTCGCCTTCTTCGCACAGCTGAATCGCGCGACGGGCAATCTTGGTCGCTTCGTCACCGATGCGCTCAAGGTCGATCACCGACTTGGAAATGCTGATGATCAAACGCAGGTCGGACGCCGCCGGCTGGCGACGGGCGAGAATGCGCAGGCATTCTTCGTCGATGTTGCGTTCCATCTGGTTGATCTGGTCATCAATCTCGCGCACCTGCTGAGCCAGACCGGAATCGGCCTCGATCAGCGCGGTCACCGCGTCGTTGACCTGCTTCTCGACCAGCCCGCCCATGGCCAGGAGGTGGCTGCGCACTTCCTCAAGCTCAGCGTTGAACTGCGCGGAGATGTGATGGGTAAGGCCTTCTTTACTAATCATGTTGGCGTCCTTGGAGCGTCCGGTAAGGTGCGGTGGGCCGCAGCATCAAATTCTGTGGATAACCCGCAACTGTCAGCCATAACGACCGGTGATGTAGTCTTCGGTCTGCTTCTTCGCCGGATTGGTGAACAGGGTATCGGTGTCGCCGAATTCCACCAGTTTGCCCATGTACATGAACGCCGTGTAGTCGGACACCCGCGCGGCCTGTTGCATGTTGTGGGTAACGATGACGATGGTGAACTTGGACTTCAGCTCGTAGATCAGCTCTTCGACTTTCAGCGTCGAGATCGGGTCGAGGGCCGAGCACGGTTCGTCGAGCAGCAGCACTTCCGGCTCAACCGCGATGGTACGGGCGATCACCAGACGTTGTTGCTGACCACCGGACAGGCCGAGTGCCGATTCGTGCAGACGGTCTTTGACTTCGTCCCACAGCGCCGCGCCTTTCAACGCCCACTCGACCGCTTCGTCGAGGATGCGCTTCTTGTTGATGCCTTGAATGCGCAGGCCGTACACGACGTTTTCGTAGATGGTTTTCGGGAACGGGTTGGGCTTCTGGAACACCATGCCGACGCGACGACGCAACTCTGCAACGTCTTCGCCCTTGCGATAGATGTTGTTGCCGTACAGGTTGATCGCGCCTTCGACGCGGCAGCCGTCAACCAGGTCATTCATGCGGTTGAAGGTACGCAGGAGCGTAGATTTACCGCAGCCGGACGGGCCGATGAAAGCGGTTACGCGCTGTTTCGGGATGTTCATGCTGACGTCGAACAGTGCTTGTTTCTCACCGTAGTACAGGCTCAGGCCCGGTACTTCGATGGCCACGGTTTCCTGCTCAAGGCTGAGGCTTTGCTTGTCGCGACCCAGGGCCGACATGTTGATGCCGTGGGTATGTGTTTCGTGCTGCATGGGATATCCCCTGTGCTAACAAATTCGGTTTGTTGAACCGCTGGCCTAGCCAGCGGGTAACGCAAATTCAGTGTTTGTCGCGGCCCTTGTGGGAGCTGGCTTGCCAGCGATGGCATCACCGCGGTGTAACTGAAACACCGCGTCGCCTGCATCGCTGGCAAGCCAGCTCCCACAGGATTTGTGTTAACTGTCCAAAGCTTTGTATTTTTCACGCAGGTGGTTGCGGATATACACCGCCGACAGGTTCAACGTGGCGATCACCAGCACCAGCAACAGCGCCGTGGCGTAAACCAGCGGACGGGCCGCTTCAACGTTCGGGCTCTGGAAGCCGACGTCATAGATGTGGAAGCCCAAGTGCATGATCTTCTGATCCAGGTGCAGGTACGGGTAGTTGCCGTCCACCGGCAGCGACGGCGCCAGTTTCACCACACCCACCAGCATCAGCGGCGCCACTTCACCGGCGGCGCGAGCCACGGCGAGGATCATGCCGGTCATCATTGCCGGGCTGGCCATCGGGATAACGATCTTCCACAAGGTTTCAGCCTTGGTCGCACCGAGGGCCAACGAGCCTTCACGCACGGTGCGTGGAATACGTGCCAGACCTTCCTCAGTCGCGACGATCACCACCGGCACCGCCAGCAGTGCCAACGTCAGCGACGCCCAGAGCAGACCCGGTGTGCCGAAAGTCGGCGCCGGCAGCGCTTCCGGGAAGAACAAACGGTCAACCGAACCACCCAGCACGTAAACGAAGAAGCCCAGACCGAACACGCCGTAAACGATCGCCGGAACACCGGCGAGGTTGTTCACCGCGATACGGATGATCCGCGTCAGGGTGTTCTGCTTGGCGTATTCACGCAGGTACACCGCTGCCAGCACGCCGAACGGGGTGACGATCATCGCCATGATCAACGTCATCATCACGGTGCCGAAGATTGCCGGGAAAATCCCGCCTTCGGTGTTCGCTTCACGCGGGTCGTCCGAAAGGAATTCCCAGATCTTGCTGAAGTAGAAACCGACCTTGGTAAAGGTGCTCATCGCGTTCGGCTGGTAAGCGTGAACCACTTTGCCCAGACCGATTTCGATCTCTTTGCCGTTGGCATCGCGAGCGGTCAAGGCATCGCGGTTGAACTGTGCGTGCAGATCGGCCAGACGCGCTTCGATGTCCTGATAACGCGCATTCAACTCGGCGCGCTCGGATTCCATGTCCGCTTGCGCGGTGGCGTCGAGCTTGCCTTCCAGTTCCAGTTTGCGACCGTGCAGACGGATGCGCTCCAAACCTGCGTTGATCGCACCGATATCAGTCTTTTCCAGCGACTTCAGTTGCGACGCCAGACCGTTCACACGGTTGATCCGCGCTTGCAGCTCAGGCCAGGCCGCCTCGCCCTCGGCGATGACTTTGCCATCCTGTTTGACGTTGACCAGGTAGCCGTAGAAGTTGCCCCACTCGCGACGTTCGATCGCCATCAGCTCCGGCGGCGTGGTCTGGTTGGTCAGCCACTCGCCGACGATCCAGGTGAAGTCGTTGCCGTTCAAATCACGGTTGCCGACCTTGATCAGCTCGCGGGTCATGAATTCCGGGCCTTCATCAGGCACCGGCAAACCGGCGCTCTTCAGACGGGCACGGGGCACTTCTTCTTTCTGTACTACTTCACCGACGACCAGGTGATTGGCCTGACCCGGTACGTCGTAATTGGCGTGGACCAGGTCCGCCGGCCAGAAGTGACCGAGACCGCGCACGGCAATCACAGCCAGCAGGCCAATGGTCATGATGACCGCGATGGACACCGCACCACCGCTGATCCAGACGCCCGGGGCGCCGCTCTTGAACCATCCTTTCAGGGAGTTCTGTTTCACAGACTTCTACCTTTGCTTAAAGCGACGAGTATTTCTTGCGCAGACGCTGACGAATCAGTTCTGCCAGGGTGTTCATGACGAAGGTGAACAACAGCAGCACCAGCGCCGAGAGGAACAGCACGCGGTAGTGGCTGCCGCCGACTTCCGACTCGGGCATTTCCACCGCGACGTTGGCGGCCAGGGTGCGCAGGCCTTCGAACAGGTTCATTTCCATGACCGGGGTGTTGCCGGTGGCCATCAGCACGATCATGGTTTCGCCGACCGCACGGCCCATGCCGATCATCAGCGCCGAGAAGATCCCCGGGCTGGCGGTCAGGATCACCACGCGAGTCATGGTCTGCCATGGCGTGGCACCGAGGGCCAGCGAGCCGAGGGTCAGGCCGCGCGGCACACTGAACACGGCGTCTTCAGCGATCGAGTAGATGTTCGGGATCACCGCAAAGCCCATGGCCAGACAGACTACCAGAGCGTTGCTCTGGTCG
>NZ_JBITSX010000070.1:0-605 GCF_044541255.1 Pseudomonas sp. NPDC085632
ACATCGATGCGCACGGTCTGTACCGTGCGTCGAACTGAGCAAGGCGTGCTTCACTGATACGAATCCACGTATCGCCAAGCCGCCGAATATATGAGCAAAACGAGTTTTATATGACTGACAAAGACCAAACCAAAGTAAAGCGCAAAGGCACATTCAAGAGCGCCCCGCTGCCTGAGCCGATCAACACCAACGAACCGCTGAAGGGCGACGAACTGGTCAAGCTGGCCGTCGCTGCCCTGGAAGACGTCAAGGCACAAGACATCCAGATCATCGATGTTCGCGAGAAGCAGAGCATCACTGACTACATGATCATCGCCACCGGTACGTCCAACCGCCAGATCAACGCGATGCTCGACAAGGTTCGCGAAGAAGTCAAAAAACAGGGCGCCAAGCCGCTGGGCGAAGAAGGCAAGGGCGACAGCGACTGGGTGCTGCTCGACCTGGACCTGGTGATCGTGCACATGATGACTGCCTCGGCACGTCAGTTCTATGACCTGGAGCGCCTGTGGGCCGGTGCCGAGCAGAGCCGTGCGGCCGATGCCAAGCACCACAGCCCGGAAAACACCCACGAGCATTTCACCAAGCTCAACAAAGACCAGCTGTAA
>NZ_JBITSX010000070.1:615-20350 GCF_044541255.1 Pseudomonas sp. NPDC085632
CTGATCGCCGTCGGTTCACTCATGCCCAAGTGGGTGGAAGAAGGCTGGCATGAATATGCCAAGCGTCTTCCGTCCGAGCTGGCGCTGGAACTGGTGGAAATTCCGCTCAATACCCGTGGCAAGAATGCCGACGTGGCCCGATTCATCCGCCAGGAAGGCGAAGCCATGCTGGCCAAGGTCGGGCCGAACGAGCGGATCGTCACGCTGGAAGTCCACGGCAAACCCTGGAGCACCGAGCAGTTGGCGGTCGAACTCGACCGTTGGCGGCTTGATTCGCGCACGGTCAATTTCATGGTCGGTGGCCCGGAAGGGCTGGCGCCGGAAGTCTGCGCCCGTGCCGATCAGCGCTGGTCGTTGTCGCCGCTGACGTTGCCGCACCCGCTGGTGCGGATCCTGATCGGCGAACAGTTGTATCGTGCCTGGACTGTGCTGTCCGGTCACCCTTACCACAAGTAATCCAGCCCTCATGTCTCAGCCGATCCGCATCAAGGACCACGAAAAGGACGCACGCCTGGTGCGTAGCCGCGTCGTGTTCGGGGCCATTGCGGTCATGCTGTTGATCGGCGTGCTGATTGCGCGGCTGTATTACTTGCAGGTGATCCAGTACGAGTACCACTCGACGCTCTCGGAAAACAACCGCGTCCACGTGCAGCCGATTCCGCCGACGCGCGGGCTGATTTTCGACCGCAACGGCGTGGTGGTGGCGGACAACCGTCCAAGCTTCAGCCTGAGCATGACCCGCGAGCGCTCCGGTGACTGGCAGCAAGTGCTCGACGTGATCGTCGAAGTACTGGAGCTGACGCCCGAGGACCGGGTGATCTTCGAGAAACGCATGCGTCAGGGGCGCCGGCCGTTCGAGCCGGTGCCGATCCTGTTCGAGCTGACCGAGGAGCAGATCGCCCGCATTGCGGTCAACCAGTTCCGCCTGCCCGGCGTGGAAGTGGTCGCGCAGCTGGTTCGCCACTACCCGCAGGGCGCGCATTTTGCGCACTCGGTCGGTTACATGGGGCGGATCAACGAGAAAGAGCTGAAGAGCCTCGATCCGGTCAACTACAGCGGCACCCATCACATCGGCAAAACCGGCATCGAGCGTTTCTACGAGCCGGAATTGCACGGTCAGGTGGGTTACGAAGAAGTCGAGACCAACGCCCGTGGCCGCGTGCTACGAGTGCTCAAGCGCACCGATCCGATTCCCGGCAAGGACATCGTTCTGAGCCTGGACATCAAGTTGCAGGAAGCCGCCGAGGCTGCGTTGGGCGGGCGTCGAGGTGCAGTCGTCGCGCTCGATCCAAAGACCGGCGAGGTGCTGGCGATGGTCAGTCAGCCGAGTTTCGACCCGAACCTGTTCGTCACCGGGATCAGCTTCAAGGCTTATGCCGAGCTGCGCGATTCCATTGATCGACCGCTGTTCAACCGTGTGCTGCGCGGTCTGTATCCGCCGGGGTCGACGATCAAACCGGCGGTAGCGATTGCCGGTCTCGATTCCGGTGTCGTGACCGCGTCCAGTCGAGTGTTCGACCCGGGCTACTACATGCTGCCCAACTACGATCACAAATACCGTAACTGGAACCGCACCGGTGACGGCTTTGTCGACCTCGACACGGCGATCATGCGGTCCAACGACACCTACTTCTATGACCTGGCGCACAAGCTCGGCATCGATCGGCTGTCGGCCTACATGAACAAGTTCGGCATCGGCCAGAAGGTTTCGCTGGACATGTTCGAAGAATCCCCAGGCCTGATGCCTTCCCGTGAATGGAAGCGGGCGACGCGCAAGCAGGCGTGGTTCCCCGGCGAAACCCTGATCCTCGGGATCGGCCAGGGCTACATGCAATCGACCCCGCTGCAACTCGCCCAGGCAACTGCGCTGGTCGCCAACAAAGGTATCTGGAATCGCCCGCACCTGGCCAAATCCCTCGAAGGGGTGAAGCCGGTGGACGAGAATCCTATGCCGGACATTATCCTGCGTGATCCGTCGGACTGGACCAAGGTCAACCACGGCATGCAGCAGGTGATGCACGGTGCGCGCGGTACTGCGCGTAAAGCGGCCATCGGCGCGCAATACCGCATCGCCGGCAAATCGGGTACGGCGCAGGTCGTCGCGATCAAGCAGGGCGAGAAGTACGACCGCTCCAAGGTTCAGGAGCGCCACCGCGACCACGCCTTGTTCGTCGGTTTCGCTCCGGCCGATGACCCGCGCATCGTCGTGTCGGTAATGGTCGAGAACGGTGAGTCCGGTTCCGGCGTCGCTGCGCCCGTCGTGCGTCAGGTCATGGACGCCTGGCTGCTCGATCAGGACGGACGCTTGAAGGCCGAATACGCCAGCCCAATCAGTGCGGAGGCTACGGCCCGTGATGAATAACTTTGATCGCATGCTCTCCAGTGAGGATGTGATGCGTCGCCGCGCGACGCTGCTGCAAAGACTGCATATCGATGGCCCGTTGCTGATCCTGCTGCTGATTCTCGCCGCCGGCAGCCTGTTCGTGCTGTATTCGGCCAGCGGCAAGAGCTGGGACCTGCTGGCCAAGCAGGCCACTTCCTTCGGCATCGGCCTGGTCTCGATGATCGTCATCGCCCAGTTCGAGCCGCGTTTCATGGCGCGCTGGGTGCCGCTCGGCTACGTGATCGGCGTGGTTTTGCTGCTGGTGGTGGACATCATGGGCCACAACGCCATGGGCGCTACACGCTGGATCAACATCCCCGGAGTGATCCGGTTCCAACCCTCGGAATTCATGAAAATCCTGATGCCCGCGACCATCGCCTGGTATCTGTCCAAGCGCACGCTGCCGCCGCAACTCAAGCACGTCGGTATCAGTTTGATGCTGATCGGTGTGCCGTTCGTGTTGATCGTGCGCCAGCCTGACCTCGGTACTTCGCTGCTGATTCTTGCCGGGGGGGCGTTCGTGCTGTTCATGGGCGGGCTGCGCTGGCGCTGGATTCTCAGCGTACTGGCGGCGGCGATTCCGGTGTCGGTGGCGATGTGGTTTTTCATCATGCACGACTACCAGAAGCAGCGAATCCTGACCTTTCTTGATCCGGAAAGTGATCCATTGGGCACGGGCTGGAACATCATTCAGTCGAAAGCCGCGATCGGTTCCGGCGGCGTCTTCGGCAAGGGCTGGCTGCTCGGCACCCAGTCGCACCTGGACTTCCTGCCGGAAAGCCACACCGACTTCATCATTGCCGTACTCGGCGAAGAGTTCGGCCTGGTGGGCATTTGTGCACTGCTGCTGATTTATCTGTTGCTGATCGGCCGCGGCCTGGTGATTACCGCTCAGGCGCAAACGCTGTTCGGCAAATTGCTCGCCGGGGCGTTGACCATGACGTTTTTTGTTTACGTTTTCGTCAACATCGGTATGGTCAGTGGCCTGTTGCCGGTCGTGGGGGTGCCGTTGCCGTTCATTAGCTACGGAGGAACTTCGCTGGTGACGCTGCTGTCAGCGTTTGGGGTTTTGATGTCGATCCATACCCATCGCAAGTGGATCGCACAGGTTTGAATAAGGTGAAGAGTTCAATGCAAGTAATGCGTGGCTGGGCGACTCGATGCGTGCCGCTGGTTGGCCTGATGGGCCTGCTGGGCAGTGTGCAGGAAGCGCTGGCCGGCGAATACGAAGGCTCGCCTCAGGTGGCCGAGTTCGTCGGTGAAATGACCCGCGACTACGGTTTCGCCGGTGAGCAACTGATGGCGGTGTTCCGCGAGGCTCAACGCAAACAGGCGATTCTCGACGCCATTTCCAGGCCTGCCGAGCGGGTCAAACAGTGGAAAGAATATCGCCCGATGTTCATCACCGATGCGCGTATCGCCCGTGGTGTGGACTTCTGGCGTCAGCACGAGGCGACGCTGGCCCGTGCCGAGCAGGAATACGGCGTACCGGCACAAGTCATCGTGTCGATTATCGGTGTTGAAACCTTTTTCGGACGTAATACCGGTAATTACCGGGTGATCGATGCCTTGTCGACGCTCGGTTTCGACTATCCTCCCCGTGCCGAATTTTTCCGCAAGGAACTGCGTGAGTTCCTGTTGCTGGCCCGTGAAGAACAGGTTGATCCACTGACCCTCAAAGGCTCGTACGCCGGGGCCATGGGTCTGCCGCAGTTTATGCCGAGCAGCTTTCGCGCGTATGCGGTGGATTTCGACGGTGACGGCCACATCAATATCTGGAACAACCCGGATGATGCGATTGGCAGCGTAGCGAGCTATTTCAAACGTCATGGCTGGGTCGCCGGTGAGCCGGTCGTCAGCCGTGCCGATGTACGTGGCGAACAGGTTGATGAAGGCCTGACCACCGGCATCGAGCCGACGAAAACCGTCGGAGAGTTGCGGGCGCTGGGCTGGTCAAGTCATGATGCGCTGCGCGATGATATGCCGGTGACTGCATTTCGCCTCGAAGGCGACAACGGCCCTGAATACTGGATGGGCCTGAAGAATTTCTACGCGATCACGCGTTATAACCGCAGCGTGATGTACGCCATGGCCGTACATCAACTGTCTGAACAGCTGGTACAAGCACGGGGCGTCAAGTAATGCGGGCATTGCCTAACAATAAACCCCTGAAGCTGGTGGCATTCGCTGCGTTGGCGGTATTGGTCGCCAGTTGCACGACCAGCCGTTCCCCGACGCCGAAAACCTCCAATACCGCTGTGCGAGCGCAGCCTGGGCTGGATATCAACCGCGCGCACAAAGATGGCGCGCCGTGGTGGGACGTCGATGTTTCGCGCATTCCTGATGCCACGCCGACGCTGCACACTGGTCCCTACAAGGCCAACCCGTACACCGTACTGGGCAAAACCTACTTCCCGTTGCAGGAATCCAAGACCTACGTCGCCTCCGGCACGGCGTCCTGGTATGGCACCAAGTTTCACGGTCAGAACACCGCCAATGGCGAGGTCTACGACCTGTACGGCATGAGTGCCGCCCACAAGACATTGCCACTGCCAAGTTACGTTCGGGTGACCAACCTGGACAACAACCGCACGGTAATCCTGCGGGTCAACGACCGTGGGCCGTTCTATTCCGATCGCATCATCGACTTGTCGTACGCCGCCGCGAAAAAACTCGGTTACGCCGAAACCGGCACTGCGCGCGTCAAGGTCGAAGGCATCGATCCGCAGCAATATTGGGCCGCCAAGGGCCGCCCGGCACCGTTGATGCTCAACGAGCCGCAGGTCGCGCAGAACAGCGCGCCGGTGATCACGGCTTCGGCCGGCACCGTCGAGCAATGGACGCCGCCACCGCAACAACATGCCTCTGACACCGTCCCCGTGCCGATGAGTGCAAAAAAAAACGCTTCTGCAACAGCAACTGGCCAGTATCTGCAGGTGGGCGCGTTCGCCAACCCGGACGCTGCAGAACTCCTGAGGTCGAAGCTCAGCGGGATGGTGAGCGCTCCGGTGTTCATCAGCTCGATCGTGCGCAATCAGCAGACCCTGCACCGGGTTCGTCTGGGGCCGATCGGCTCGCCGGGTGAAATTGCCCAGGTGCAGAACAGCGTGCGCCTGGCCAACCTTGGTTCGCCAAGTGTGGTCACCGAGTAATACGTAGAACTTGATTGACGGTTCACTTGCGATATTGGGGGGTGAACCAGGTTGTTGGCTCGTCGAAGAACAAAAGCCCGGCAAGGGTGACTGGAGTGAGCAACTGAACACGCGATGGCTCGTTAGAAAGTCATCTGATTAAATTTTGTCCGCAAGGACAGTTTCCATTAGCGATTTCGAGAGACGGATGAACATCACCACCTTTGCCAAACGCCTGTGTCTGCTAGTCCCGCTGCTCCTCTCGCCAGCCGCCTTCGCGGCCGAGATGATGCCGTCGCCACCGCAACTGGCCGCCAAAGCCTACGTTCTGATGGATGCCAGCAGCGGCAACGTGCTGGTCGAGAACAATGGCGACCAGCGTCTGCCACCGGCCAGCCTGACCAAGCTGATGACCGCGTACATCGCGACCCTGGAAATCCGTCGCGGCCAGATCGGTGAAAACGATCCGGTGACCGTCAGCGAAAACGCCTGGCGCACCGGCGGTTCGCGGATGTTCATCAAGGTCGGCTCGCAGGTGACAGTCAGCGACCTGCTGCACGGCATCATCATCCAGTCC
The DNA here is from genome assembly GCF_044541255.1 of Pseudomonas sp. NPDC085632. NCBI lineage: Bacteria > Pseudomonadati > Pseudomonadota > Gammaproteobacteria > Pseudomonadales > Pseudomonadaceae > Pseudomonas > Pseudomonas sp. NPDC085632. Next base: position 6,707 of record NZ_JBITSX010000070.1, read on the forward strand.
GGCAACGACGCCAGTGTCGCGCTGTCCGAGCACATCGCCGGCAGCGAAGACGCGTTCGCCGACCTGATGAACAAGACGGTGGCTGATCTGGGCATGACCAATTCCCACTTCATGAACCCGACCGGTCTGCCAAACCCCGAGCACTACTCGTCGGCTCACGACATGGCGATCCTGGCCCGTGCGATCATCCACGAAGACCCGGCTCACTACGCGATCTACTCGCAGAAAGAGTTTTTCTGGAACGGCATCAAGCAGCCTAACCGCAACCTGCTGCTGTGGCGCGACAAGACCGTTGACGGTCTGAAAACCGGTCACACCGACGAAGCCGGCTACTGCATGGTGTCCTCGGCTGTACGTGACGGCCAGCGCCTGATCGCCGTGGTGTTCGGCACCAACAGCGAAGTGGCTCGCGCCGCTGAAACCCAGAAGCTGCTGACCTACGGTTTCCGCTTCTTCGAAACCCAGACCTTCTATCAGAAGGGCACCGAACTGGCTCAGGCCCCGGTGTGGAAAGGCACCACCAATCAAGTCAAGGCCGGCCTGGCTGAAGACCTGACCATGACCCTGCCAAAAGGCCAGCTGAAGAAGCTTGCTGCGAGCATGACCATGAACCCGCAACTGACCGCGCCAATCGCCAAGGGCGACGTGATCGGTAAAGTCGAAGTCAAACTGGAAGACAAGGTGGTGCACAGCGCTGACCTGATCGCTCTGGATGGCGTCGAGGAGGGTGGTATCTTCCGCCGCATGTGGGATAGCATCCGTCTATTCTTCTACGGCTTGTTCAACTGATTTGTGTTGACCTGCATGGCCCCGCCCCGATCCGGTGCGGGGCCATGCGCGTTATCACGGCTTGCGCTCAAGAGGCCGTTACGCCATGACCGATACCGAAGTAAAGGCGCCAAAGATCGAATTTCCCCAGACTGATTATCCGATTAAGGTGATCAGCGACACGGGTGTTGGCAACAAGGACAAGATCATCGACATCGTCAAGAAACATGCGACCATCAATGATGAGCGCATCGACGAGCGTCAAAGCACCAACGGCAAATACACCACCATTCAGTTGCACATCGTCGCGACCGATCAGGATCAGCTGTACAACATCAACAGCGAACTGCGGGCGACCGGCTTCGTGCACATGGTGTTGTGATGCCGGGCACGCTGGGCTTTCGTGAGCTCGGCCAGATGGCTTACGAGCCGGTCTGGCATGCCATGCAACGTTTTACCAACGAACGCGGCAACGATGCCGCCGACGAAATCTGGCTCGTCGAACACCCACCGGTGTTCACTCAGGGCCAGGCCGGCAAGGCCGAACACCTGTTGCTGCCGGGAGATATTCCGGTGGTGCAGGTCGATCGCGGCGGGCAGGTGACTTATCATGGCCCCGGCCAGTTGGTGGCTTACCTGTTGCTGGATGTACGCAAGCTGGGTTTCGGCGTGCGTGATCTGGTCAGCCGCATGGAGCTTTGCCTGATCGAACTGCTGGCCAGTTACGGCGTGACCGCAGCGGCCAAGCCAGATGCTCCCGGCGTGTACGTCGACGGAGCGAAAATCGCTTCTCTGGGTTTGCGGATTCGCCACGGTTGTTCCTTTCATGGCCTGGCCCTGAACGTGGATATGAACCTGGAACCGTTTCGACGGATTAATCCCTGCGGCTATGCCGGGCTGGCGATGACCCAGCTGAGCGATCACGCAGGATCGATTGAATTTGCCGAGGTAAGTGCCCGCCTGCGTGCGCAGCTCGTCCAACACCTCGACTATGCTGAGCAGACGACCCTGACGGGCGGAATCGACTGAAAGGACTACACATGCAGTGCAAACCATGATCCCGACGCTCGACGTGACCGAGCGCCCGGCCCCGCGTCCCAAGGTAGAAGCCGGCGTCAAGCTGCGCGGCGCCGAGAAGGTTGCACGCATCCCGGTAAAGATCATTCCGACTACCGAATTGCCGAAGAAACCTGACTGGATTCGTGTACGCATCCCGGTATCGCCGGAAGTCGACCGGATCAAGAGCCTGCTGCGCAAACACAAGCTGCACAGCGTCTGCGAAGAAGCGTCCTGCCCGAACCTTGGCGAGTGCTTCTCCGGCGGCACCGCAACTTTCATGATCATGGGTGACATCTGCACCCGTCGTTGCCCGTTCTGCGACGTCGGCCACGGTCGTCCGAAGCCACTGGACGTCAACGAGCCGGAAAGCCTGGCCATCGCCATTGCCGACCTCAAACTCAAGTACGTGGTGATCACCTCGGTTGACCGCGACGACCTGCGTGACGGCGGTGCCCAGCACTTTGCCGATTGCATCCGCGAAATCCGCAAACTGTCGCCGAACGTGCAGCTGGAAACCCTGGTTCCGGATTACCGTGGTCGCATGGACGTTGCTCTGGAAATCACCGCTGCCGAGCCGCCGGATGTGTTCAACCACAACCTGGAAACCGTGCCGCGACTGTACAAGGCTGCGCGTCCGGGTTCGGACTACCAGTGGTCGCTGACCCTGCTGCAACGCTTCAAGCAGATGATGCCGCACATTCCGACCAAGTCCGGCCTGATGCTGGGTCTGGGCGAGACCGACGAGGAAGTCATCGAAGTGATGAAGCGCATGCGCGAACACGACATCGACATGCTGACCCTCGGCCAGTACCTGCAACCGTCGCGCAGCCACTTGCCGGTGCAGCGTTTCGTGCACCCGGACACCTTCGCCTGGTTCGCCGAAGAAGGTTACAAGATGGGCTTCAAGAACGTCGCTTCAGGCCCGCTGGTGCGTTCTTCGTACCATGCCGACGAGCAAGCGAAGCTGGTCAAGGCTGAGCTGCTGGGTTCCTGATCCGCCGCTGAACGTAAAAAATGCCCGCGAGACTTGAGTCCTCGCGGGCATTTTTTTGCCTGTCCTACGCCAGGCGCTGACTTTTCCTGCAATGCGCGGGGCAGCAGAGCCTCTTCTGTTTCCTGCCGTTCCTGACTACTGTGTGGGCATGAGTTCACACAGGGAGATCCATGGATGACCGTTCGACCCACCCACACGCTTTTTCCCCATAAACCGGTACCGGCGTTGCCGTCAGAAGGTCTGATCGGCGTGATTGCGCCGGCCGGCCCCGGCGCGCTGGACACTGACAAAGCGGTGCAATGGATGCGCGCCCGGGGTTATGGGCTGAAAGTATTTCCTGGCGTCTACGCGAAGGACGGCTATCTGGCCGGGAGTGATGACGTTCGCCTCAACGATCTGCACGCCGCGTTCGCTGACTCTGAAGTGGATGCGATCATCTGCCTGCGCGGTGGTTACGGCACACCACGCCTGCTCGACCGCATCGACTACGACCTGCTGAACCGTAACGCCAAACCGTTTGTCGGCTACAGCGACATCACCGCACTGCATCTGGCGATCAGCCGCTACGCCGGGTTTGTGACCTTTCATGGGCCACTGCTCAACGCCGACCTGCTCGGCGACAAAGAACCTCCGACCGTGACTTCGTTCTTCGCCATGCTGCGCGGACAGTTGAAAGCGGGGAGCGTGCTCAGCCATCCAGTCGCGTATCCCCTGACCACCGTTGAACCCGGTATCGCGCACGGGCGCTTGCTCGGCGGTAATCTGGCGATGATTGCCGCAACGTTGGGCACACCTTACGAGATCGATGTCGAAGGGGTGATTCTGCTGATCGAGGATATCAACGAGCCGCTGTATCGCATCGACCGCTTGCTGACGCAGATGCGTCTGGCTGGCAAGTTGGCCAAATTGCGTGGCGTGCTGGTCGGTGACGTGGCGGGAGTGGATGTCACGGCATTGAATCGTCTGCTCAAGCAGACTTTCGAGCCCTTGCGGATTCCGGTGCTGTCAGGGTGGCGTAGCGGGCATTGCGATCCGAACCTGACGCTGCCGATGGGCGCGCTGGTGCGGCTGGATGCCGGGAAGAAGGAATTGATGCTGGAGCAGGATGTCGTTATCCGATAAAGCAAAGATCGCAGCCTGCGGCAGCTACTACAGGGTGAACATCAATCCCGTGTAGGAGCTGCCGCAGGCTGCGATCTTCTGATCTTGCCTTACTGAGCGCGAAGGCTTTCCAGCAACTTATGCGTCGGATAACCATCCGCCGGCCAGCCAAACGACTGCTGGGCACTGCGAATCGCCTTACGCGTATTGGCACCGATAATCCCGTCCGCCGTGCCGGCATCGTAATTGCGCGCACTCAACAGGGTCTGCAACTCCATGCGCTCGGTGCGGCTCAGTGGCAGGTCATCTTTCGGCCAGTTGCCGTTGATCAGGCCGCCACCGCTGAAACGCTCGGACAGCAAGCTCACCGCCAATGCATAGGACGACGAATTGTTGTATTTGAGGATCGCCCGGAAGTTATCGAGGATCAGGAACGCCGGCCCGCGATAGCCAGCCGGTAGCAGCAGGGCGGCGGACAGTTGTTCCGAGCCTGCTGGAACTTGAGCACCATTCGGCAGGGTTACGCCCAGTTGACGCCATTCGGCAACGCTCTTGCGAATCGTGCCATCGGCCAGCGTGTAATTGAAGCTGCTCGGCAGTTGGACTTCGAAGCCCCACGGCTGGCCACGTTGCCAGCCAGAGCTTTGCAGGTAGTGCGCGGTGGATGCCAGCGCATCCGCGGGGCTGCCCCAGATGTCACGGCGACCGTCACCGTCGAAATCCACGGCGTGGGTGTTGTAGGTGGTCGGAATGAACTGGGTCTGACCCATCGCGCCGGCCCAGGAACCGAGCATTTTCTCCGGCGTGATGTCGCCCTGTTGCAGGATCTGCAGGGCGGCAATCAGTTGCGCATGGGCAAAGCCTGGGCGCCGGCCTTCGTAGGCGAGGGTGGCCAGTGAGTTGATCACTGACTTGCTGCCCTGGAACTGACCGAAATTGCTCTCCATGCCCCACACCGACACCAGCGCCTGGCGATCAACGCCATAACGCTGTTCGATGCTTTGCAGAATGTCAGCGTACTGGTTGATCAGCGCCTGACCCTTGCGCACGCGCAGCGGCGAGAGCGCGCCATCGAGGTATTCCCATACCGGACGAGAAAATTCCGGCTGGCTGCGGTCGGCACGAATCACGCTGGCATCGAAGCTGACGTTGGCAAAGGCGCGGTCAAACAGATCAGGACTGATCCCAGCGGCCAGCGCGTCCTTGCGGAACCCCGCCTGCCATTCGGCAAAGGTCTGGGTCGGCTGAAGATCAAGTGGGTCGGCGGACGGCACTACCGGCGGGATAATCGCTGGGGCCGTTGCGACAGGAGCGGCTTGAAGGGGTTGCGCATCGGCGGCGGTCGGTTTTTCCGCGCAGGCGACAAGCAGAATGAAGCTGGAGGCAGCGATCATCTGGCGAACAGGCCAGCGACGGGAAAGACTTAGGGGCATGCACAGTTCCAGGAAAACGAATCAGGTGCAGACCTTAACATGAGCGAGGGGTACTGCGCTTTAAGCCGCCAGAAAGTAAGAAGCCTCCCAGCTGTCAGACTGGAAGGCTTCGCGGCGGTAGCTGCCTTTACCCTTGGTTGGTCGTTCCTGGCGGCTGCGGAACAGGGGCTGGGCGACGATGGATTTGGCCTTGTTGGGGCCATGCTTTGCTGGCTTTTTGCTCATGAGGGTTCTCTCGAGTGAGTGGGTTTTGCGCGGCAAATAATCTGCCGATGTTGGGCGTCTGTCTATAGTGCAAATGCAGGCGTGCATTGTAGGAAACAAGAGCAAAAGATCGCAGCCTTTGGCAGCTCCTACAGGGATTGGTGTAGGAGCTGCCAAAGGCTGCGATCTTTTGATCTTATTCGGCAGGCAGTGAAAGTCGCTGGCCAGCCATCAATAGAGACAGACGACTCAGGCTCATCCACGGCGAACCGGCAGCCTGTCCCTTGATCTGCGCATCGATGCGCTGGGCTTCGAGCAACAACTGCGCCCAGCGTTGTGCCGAGTAGCGTTGCAAGGCTTTGCTCATCAACGGTTTACGCTTGTCCCAGACGGGGGGCTTCGCCTGACTGAAGCACTTGTCCAGCGGCGTGCCCTGGCTGTATTGCAACGAGATATTGGCCAGCAGGCGCAACTCCCGCGCAAGCGCCCAGAGAATTACCGGTGGTTCAACACCTTCACCGCGCAATCCTTCAAGCATACGCAACGCGTGCGCCGGCTCGCCGTTGAGCACGGCGTCGGTCAGACCAAACACGTCAAACCGCGCACTGTCCGCCACAGCGGCCTGGACCGTTTCAACGGTGATCTGGCCACCTTCGGCCATCAACTTGAGCTTTTCGATTTCCTGCGCAGCGGCGAGCAGGTTGCCTTCGACACGTGCAGCAATCAATTCGACCGCGTCCTGGCTGGCCGACAGTCCGGCCTGCGACAGACGCTGACGAATCCAGCTCGGCAGTTGATTGGCATCCACAGGCCAGATCTGGATGAACTGGGTCTGCTGGCCTTCGACCAGCGCCTTGCCCCACTTGGTCTTCTGCGCACTGCCATCGAGCTTGGGCAAGCTGATCAGCAGCACGGTGTCTTCAGCGGGACGCGAGCAGTATTCGATGAAGGCGGCGGCGCCCTTGTCACCGGGTTTGCCCGAGGGCAAACGCAGTTCCAGCAGGCGTTTTTCCGCGAACAACGACATGCTCGCACCGGCCTGCAGCAACGTGCCCCAATCGAAATTGGCGTCGGCAGCGAAGACCTGGCGTTCATCAAAGCCCTGCTGGCGGGCGGCACTGCGGATGGCGTCGGCGGCTTCCTGGCACAGCAGCGGGTCATCGCCGCTGATGATGTAGACCGGCGCGAGGGCGCCTTGCAGGTGTTTGCCGAGTTGGGCGGGAGCGAGTTTCATAAGATAGGTCGAACGGGGCGCCGGAGCGCCCCGAACGTCTTACTGCTGCGGGATTTCGAGCGGCGACTGACGCGGGGTTTCCGCTTCAGCCTTTTGCGCCGCTTGCAGTGCATCGGCTTCTGCCTTGGCGCGATCATTGGCCGCTTGCTGCAGTTGTTGCAGTTGGCCCGGCGTCAGTTGCTGCAGACGCAGCATCATGCGCTGAACCAGTTCGCGGCGGGTTTCGCGGCGGGCATCGTTGGCTTCCTGATCGGAGCCCACGAGGTTGTTACCGTCGTGAATGAACACTTTCTGCACTTCCAGCTTGTCGCTCAGCAGTTGCAGGTTCTTGTCACCACGGATCTCGTAGTTCAGGACCGTGTTGACTTGATATTCACCTGTACGGCCAGCACCGGCGTAGCTGAGGATGCGCTGGTTTTCCTGCTCGTCAGCCAGGAACAGCTTGTACGGTGCGCCGCTGTAAACCTTGACGCCGCTCGACTCCAGCACCTGACGCAGTTGCGTGACCGTCTCGCCGTAGGCGTTGCGGGCGCTCAGATCAAGTTCCTTGATTGACAGCTCGTTGGTGCCGGTGCCGCGCAGCTGGAAACCGCAGGCGCTCAACAGAACGGCGAGGCCCATCACCAGCAGATTGCGTTTGATCATTGTGTTGCTCCCCTTGAAACCACGTGGGCCGACGGTGCGGCCCGAAAGGTTTTACTTGGCGTCAGGCGAACCTGACGCCCGATCCAATTAGCTGGCGACGATATTGACCAGTTTCCCGGGCACTACGATCACTTTACGAATGGTCAGACCGTCGACGAAACGCAAGACGTTTTCGTTGGCGCGTGCTGCCGCTTCCACTTCTTCACGGGTTGCGCTGGCTGGCATGTCGATCTGGCCACGCAGCTTGCCGTTGACCTGAATAACCAGGGTCAGGCTGTCCTGCACCAAGGCGCTTTCGTCCACTGCTGGCCAACCGGCGTCGATCACTGCGTCTGCGTGACCCAGTTGATTCCACAGGTCGTGGCTGATGTGCGGCGTGATCGGTGCCAGCAACAGCGTTACGGCTTCCAGACCTTCGTGAACCAGCGCGCGATCCTGCTCGGTGCCTTGTGCGGCTTTTTCCAGCACGTTCATCAGCGTCATCACCTGAGCGATGGCGGTGTTGAATTTGTGATTCTGGCCGACGTCGTGGCTGGCCTGCTTGATGGCCAGATGGATCGCGCGGCGAACGGCTTTTTGTTCGTCGTTCAGGCTGGCGATGTCCAGTTTGCCCGGCAAGCCCTGTGTCACGTGGGCTTGCGCCAGACGCCAGACGCGCTTGAGGAAGCGGTGCGAGCCTTCAACGCCGGAGTCGGACCATTCGGCGCTCATGTCAGGCGGCGAGGCGAACATCATGAACAGGCGGCAAGTATCGGCGCCGAACTGATCGATCATCGACTGTGGGTCGACGCCGTTGTTTTTTGACTTGGCCATTTTCTCGGTGCCACCGATTTCCACCGGCAGGCCGTCGGATTTCAGCTTGGCGCTGATGACCTTGGCTTTGCTGTCGCGCTCGAGTTCTACGTCCGCCGGGTTGAACCAGGTGTAAGCACCATTGGCTTCGCGGCGGTAGTAAGTCTCGGCGATCACCATGCCTTGGGTCAGCAGGTTCTTGAACGGCTCGTTGGAGCTCACCAGGCCTTCGTCGCGCATCAGTTTGTGGAAGAAACGCGCGTAAAGCAGGTGCAGAATGGCGTGTTCGATACCACCGATGTACTGATCGACCGGCAGCCAGTGATCGGCGGCGGATTTTTCTACCAGACCACCTTCAAAGTGCGGCGAGGCGTAACGGGCGTAGTACCACGACGACTCGACGAAGGTATCCATGGTGTCGGTTTCACGCTTGGCAGGCTGGCCGCATTTCGGGCAGCTGCATTCGTAAAACTCAGGCATGCGTGCCAGCGGCGAACCGGCGCCGTCCGGCACCACGTCTTCCGGCAGGACGACAGGCAGTTGATTTTCCGGTACCGGCACGTCACCGCACGCATCGCAGTGGATGATCGGGATCGGGCAGCCCCAGTAGCGCTGACGGCTGATGCCCCAGTCGCGCAGGCGGAACTGAGTACGCGAGGCGCCCAGTTCTTTCTTGATCAGGGCGACTTCCATGGCGTCGAACGCGCCCGCGAAGTCGAGACCGTCGAACTCACCGGAGTTGATCAGTGTGCCGTGCTCGCCGTAAGCGTCTTGCCACGGGGCCGGGTTGGTATCGCCGGAGCTGGTACGCACTACGGATTTAACCGGCAGGTTGTACTTGTGAGCGAATTCGAAATCGCGCTCGTCGTGCGCCGGTACAGCCATGACCGCGCCGTCGCCGTAGTGCATCAGCACGTAGTTGGCGACCCATACCGGGAGTTTTTCACCGGTCAGTGGGTGCTCGACGAACAGGCCGGTCGGCAAGCCTTTCTTTTCTTGAGTGGCAACGTCGGCTTCAGCCACGCTGCCGCCTTTGCATTCAGCAATGAACGCTTGCAGCTCGGTGTTGTTTTTTGCGGCCAGCGTGGCCAGTGGGTGCTCGGCAGCCACGGCGACATAAGTCGCACCCATCAGGGTGTCCGGACGGGTGGTGAAGACTTTCAGAGTGCCGGCTTCGCCGATGGAATCGACGTTGTACGGGAACTGCACTTCCATGCCGCGGGATTTGCCGATCCAGTTGCGCTGCATGGTCTTGACCTGTTCAGGCCAGCCAGTCAGTTCGTCGAGGCTCTCCAGCAGCTCATCCGCATAGGCGGTGATCTTGAAGTAGTACATCGGGATTTCGCGCTTTTCGATCAGCGCGCCGGAACGCCAGCCGCGACCGTCGATCACCTGTTCGTTGGCGAGAACGGTCTGGTCGATCGGGTCCCAGTTCACGGTGCCGTTTTTACGGTAGATCACGCCTTTTTCGAACAGGCGAGTGAACAGCCATTGTTCCCAGCGGTAGTAATCCGGCTTGCAGGTGGTGACTTCGCGCGACCAGTCGACCGCCAGACCCAGGCTGCGCAGCTGGGTTTTCATGTAGGCGATGTTTTCGTAGGTCCATTTGGCCGGCGCGACGTTGTTCTTCATCGCGGCGTTTTCCGCTGGCATGCCGAACGCGTCCCAACCCATCGGTTGCAGAACGTTCTTGCCGAGCATGCGCTGGTAGCGGGAGATCACGTCGCCGATGGTGTAGTTGCGCACGTGCCCCTTGTGTAGCTTGCAGCTGGGGTAAGGGAACATCGACAGGCAGTAGTAGGTTTCCTTGCCTGGCTGTTCACTGACTTCAAAGGACTTTTGCTCGTCCCAGAACGACTGGGCGGCGGCTTCGATTTCACGGGGCTGATATTGTTCGTGCATGGCTACTTTTGTACTGGATAGGGGTGGCCTAATCCTCTTCAACGCAGGTTCCGGGGTTGGCCCGGACGAGCTGGAAGTGGAATTACAGGAAGCGCCGTAGCATACATGACCGCGCTTGGCCTAGGGAAACCCTGATTACAGCTACATACGCCGCAATACATGCATCAGGGGCCGTTGGTCGCGGCGTACAGCCGGTTTGTGCAGCGAAGCTAAGCTCTAACTGGGGAGTGAGTCTTATCTTCAATGAGGTGAGGGATGGTGGAGCAACGGCAAAAAAACGTGACGAAACCCGAGTTGTACGAGAGGTTGATCGACCGTCTGGGTATGGCCCTGGACGCAGTAAAAACCGCTGACCGGCTGCGCGACGAGCGCCCCCTGGAACTGGAATTGCGTGGCTTGAGCCCCGCCGAGTTCAAACTGGTCAAGGCCTATCTGGATCGCAGTGAACGTGAGTCGCATGGATGCCTGTCACAAGCAGTGAAGCAGCTCGATGCAGCACATTCGGCCAAGGTCATCTGGCTCAAGGACAAGGCGCCCGGCAGAGATACCGTCAAAGTACGTGCTCTGCAGGCCAAGTAAGCGCATGGCAGGTCAAGAACCGGATCTTTTTCAACAGGATCCCACCTATCGGTTGTAACGCATTATTAACACTCTTAGGCTTCGGGCATCTTTGGAGATGCCCGATGCCTTTTCGTTATTTCATCAAACAACTTCTGTTGCCCCCCGGCATTCTTTTGCTGCTGTTGCTGGCCGGGTGGTGGCTGCGCCGTTCGCGACCGCGCCTCGCCGGAGTGTGCTTTGCCATTGGCTTTGGCGGGTTCTGGCTGATGAGCCTGCCGGTGGTGGTGCAATGGGGCGCCAACGCTCTGGAGCGCGAGCCACCGCTGGCCCGCGAAGAGTGGGCCACGCTGGCGCAGCGGGCCGATGCCATTGTGGTGCTGGGTTCCGGTCGCGAGCGCGGTGATCTGGCGTGGGGTGAGGATCAGCCGACCGGCGTCGGTCTTGAGCGCCAGCGTTATGCGGCACGATTGGCCAAGGCGTCCGGGTTGCCGATTCTGACCACGGGCGGACTGCATTACGGAACGCCACCGACTGAGGCAAAGTTGATGGCCGATTCGCTGCGTGATGACTTCGGCGTCACCGTGCGTTGGCAGGAAGGCGAAAGCCGCACCACTTGGGAAAATGCCACGTTCAGTGCCGATATCCTTTTACCGCAGGGCATCAAGCGTGTGGTCGTGGTCACGCAGGCCTGGCACATGCCGCGCTCGGTGTGGAGTTTTCAGCAAGCTGGGTTTGAAGTGGTGCCGGCGCCTGTGGGCTTCTTGGGCACTGATAACGCGAGACCGTTTGGTGGTTGGTTGCCGGAATTCAAGTCGATCTGGCAGAGCGGGCAGTTGCTCAATGAAGCGGTGGGGCAGGTGGGGTATTCACTGTTTTACCAGGCTGACTGATCATTCCCACGCTCTGCGTGGGAATGATCACTGTCGGGGGGCTTTAAAGGGTTTTCGACATCCGGCTCGCCATCAGTGCCCAGCCAAACAGCAGCAAGCAGACAATGATCAACGGCCACGAGCGCCATTGCAGATACGGCGTGAGGTTGTGCATCGGCACCACTTCGCCGTACAGCACGCCCTGTTCGAACTGCGGAATCTGCTCGGTGATCTGCCCGAACGGGTTGATCAAACCGGTCACGCCATTGTTGGTCGCGCGGATCATCCAGCGACCCGCTTCCAGCGCACGCATCTGCGCCATCTGCAAATGTTGCAGCGGGCCAATCGAGGTGCCGAACCAGGTGTCGTTGCTGATCGTCAGCAGCAAATCACTGCGCGCTGACAGTCCAGCGGCGAAGTCCGGGTACACCACTTCATAGCAGATGAACGGCGCAATCTGGTAACCCTTGGCCTGCAACAGCGCCTGATCGGCCGGACCACGGGCGAAGTCGGACATCGGCAAGTCGAAGAAGGCGATCAAGCCTCGCAGGATGTCCTGCAGCGGCACGTACTCGCCGAACGGCACCAATTTCTGCTTCAGGTAAGTGCCGTCGCCTTCGCCGACCACGGTAATCCCGTTGAAGAAACGTCTTTCGTGGCGGACCATTTCGCGAATCGGCACGCCAGTGATCAGCGCCGATTTACGCTCGGCGGCGAAGTTGCCCATCATGCTCAGGTAGCCCTCGGCGGACTCCTTCAGTACCGGCACGGCGGTTTCCGGCCAGATCAGCAGATCCACCGGTTTCGAACGAAAGCTCAAGTCACGGTACAAGGCCAGTTGCGCATTGAGTTCAGCCGGATCCCATTTCATGCTCTGTGCGACGTTGCCCTGAATCGCGGCAACGCTCAGCGGCGCGCCGGACGGACTGGTCCAGGCGTGGCCCTTGAGCGCGATGCCCGCTGCCCAAGGCCCGATCAGCAGCACCAGCCCGGCAACGAAAAATGCTTTGCGACCTGTGTGCAGCAAACGCGGTGCGTTGTAGATCAGCGCAGCCGTCAGTGCCAGCACGAACGACACCAGCCACATGCCGCCGACTGGCGCGAGGCCCGACAGCGGGCCGTCGAGCTGGCTGTAACCGGAGTACAGCCAAGGGAAACCAGTGAGGAACCAGCCGCGAAACATTTCCTGTGCAACCCACAGCGCGGCAAATGCCAAGGCATCGGCCAGCGGTGCTTCGTTACGGCGCAACCAGCGCGCCCATAACCAGGCGGGCAGGGCGAAGAACCAGGCAATCGCCGCGGTGAACAGCAGCATCAGGAACCCCGCCAGCAGCACCGAAGCGCCGCCGAAATGGTGAATGCTGTAATAGATCCAACTGGTGCCGGCGCCGAACAGGCCGAAACCGAAACACCAGCCACGGCCCAGTGCCTGACGCGGGCTCAGCTCACGCAAACCGGCATAGAACAAGCCGACCGCCAGTAAAGCCAGCGGCCAGATGTTGAAAGGTGCCAGAGCGAACGTGGTGATTGCACCGGCCGCCACGGCCAGCAGGTTACCGGGCCAGCCGGGGCGGGTTGTCCAGCGCATTTCAGTCCTTAGATTTCTTACCGGGCGATAGGGGTCAGTCGCAGCAAATGAATCCGACGGCTGTCGGCGTTCAGGATGCGGAAGCGATAGGCGCCGATTTCAGTGATTTCGTTGCGTTTTGGCAAGTGCCCGAACGCGCTCATCACCAGGCCGCCGACGGTGTCGAATTCATCGTCGGAGAATTCGCTGTCGAAGAACTCGTTGAAGTTTTCGATCGGCGTCAGGGCCTTGATCAGGAAGTCGCCACTTGGCAGCGGCTTGATGTAACTGTCTTCTTCGACGTCGTGCTCGTCTTCGATGTCGCCGACGATCTGTTCCAGTACGTCTTCAATCGTTACCAGACCGGCCACACCACCGTATTCGTCGATGACGATGGCCATGTGGTTGTGGTTGGCGCGAAATTCGCGCAGCAACACGTTCAGGCGCTTGGACTCGGGCACGAAGGTGGCCGGGCGCAGCAGGTCCTTGATGTTGAAGCTGTCGCCGTTCTCCTT
>NZ_JBITSX010000071.1:0-20144 GCF_044541255.1 Pseudomonas sp. NPDC085632
CGAAACCGGCCTGTCTGCCTTCGGAGCAGAACACCAGGTTAGTCGCAGCGGATGCGAAAGGTGAGGAGGCTATCAAGCCTGCGCCGACTAAAAACGGAATGACCGCGTGTTTAAGCATGTTGGCCTCATGATTTGTTGTCATTTTTTAGTTGTGAGGTACGACCTCGTGAGTCGTGCCTGCGGATACTTATGCAGGGGCCATACCCATTGCAAGATCCAGAGCGACTACCGGCCTCAAAGCGTGGCACGAACGTACCTTAATGTCGCATCTGTATAACTTCTGACGCATTTGACCGTTTGCGGGTGGTTTTTACGGTGCAAATGAAGCCCCAAAACGGTGCGTTGGTCACGTTGTGCGCGCCGCCTTGGGGCTCGGTGTTACTTATTTATACCCACGCCATAGAAGGGGGTCAGACCGAACGGGCTGATACGGAAGTCGGTGACTTCCTTGCGCAGCGGCTGGAACACCGTGGAGTTGGCAATCGGGGTGATCGGCACTTGCTGTTTAAGGATCAGTTGCGCCTGTTGATACAGTTTTACCCGTTGCTCTTTATCCGTTGATAACTTGGCCTGTTGCACCAGTTTGTCGTAGGCCGGATCGCACCATTTGGCGTAGTTGCTGCCTTTTACCGCCGCGCAGCTGTAGAGCACACCAAGCCAGTTGTCCGGGTCACCGTTGTCACCTGTCCAACCATAGATCATCGCGTCGTGTTCGCCATTTTTGGCGCGTTTGATGTACTCGCCCCATTCGTAGCTGACGATGTTGGCCTTGATGCCGATCTTCTCCCAATCCTGCTGGATCATCTGTGCCGACATCCGCGCATTCGGGTTCGAGGCGCGCTGCACTGTCATCGCCCAAAGGTTGATGGTTGTACCCGGCGCAACCCCTGCTTCTTTCAGTAGCACCCGCGCTTTTTCCGGGTCGTAGGGAGCGTCCTTGATATTCGGGTCATACGACCATTGCGCTGGCGGCAAGGCGTTTTGGGCCAACTGGCCGGCGCTTTGGTAAACGGCTTTGATGATCGCCGGTTTGTCGATGGCCATGTCCAGCGCCTGCCGAACCTTGAGCTGATCGAGGGGCGCGTGGGTGGTGTTGTAGGCGAGGAAACCGAGGTTGAAACCGGCCTGCTTGAGCACGCGCAGGTTCGGGTCTTTTTCCATCACTTCGATGTCGGCCGGGCGTGGGTAGCCGCTGACCTGGCATTCGCCGGCCTTGAGCTTTTGCAAGCGTACGGCGGCGTCCGGGGTGATCGAGAAAATCAGGTTATCGATCTTCACGTCCTCGGGTTTCCAGTAGGCGGTGTTGGCGGCGTAGCGGATTTGCGAGTCCTTCTGGTAGCGCTTGAACACGAATGGGCCGGTGCCGATGGGTTTCTGGTTGAGGTCGGCGGCTTTGCCTTCCTTCAACAGTTGGTTGGCGTATTCGGCTGATTGCACCGAGGCGAAGCTCATGGCGAGGTTTTGCACGAACGCGGCGTCGACGTTGTTGAGGTTGAAGCGCACGGTCTGGTCGTCGAGTTTTTCTACCGATTTGATCGTGGTGTTGAGGCCCATGTCGGTGAAGTACGGGGACTCGGCGGGGTAGGCCTTGCGGAAGGCGTTCTCTGGGTCGAGCAGGCGCTGGAAGGTGAAGAGCACGTCGTCGGCGTTGAAGTTTCGGGTGGGTTTGAAGTAGTCGGTGGTGTGGAATTTTACGTTTTGGCGCAGGTGGAAGGTGTATTGCAGGCCATCCGGGGAGATGTCCCATTTTGTTGCCAGGCCAGGTTCGATGTCGGTGCCGCCGCGCTGGAATTGGGTGAGGCGGTTGAAGACGGTTTCGGCGGAGGCGTCGAAGTCGGTACCGCTGGTGTATTGGCTGGGGTCGAAGCCTGCCGGGCTGGCTTCGGAGCAGTAGACCAGGGTTGTGGCGGCGTTTGCTAACGGGGCTATGGCGGTTAGTGCGAGGGTGATTAATAGTGGTTTGAGGGTGAATCTTTCCATGGAGTCCCCGGGGAAATTGGAGGTGGTTGTGTTTTCAGGGTAGCGAGGATTTGGGGGGATTCGGAAATATCGTTTTTCTTGGGGGAGTGTCTATCTCGGTATATCCAGCGGTTGTGGGCATATCCGTTGCTGCGGTGATGGCTGCTTAGGGTTCCGCCCTTACGGCGGGTCACTTTTTACAAACGCCTAAAAAGTAACCAAAAACGCTTGCTCCTACGTACGGCCCGCTCGCTGGGGCTCGGGGTTCCTTCGCTCCGGGATCGATCCTGGCGCAGCGTCTCCGGTTTGCTTCGCTGCACCTACTCCCGCTGTGTTTGGCTTCGCCAAACGGTCGCTGCGCTCCCACGCCCGGATCAATCCCTCCACTCAGCCTTCCGACGTCGCCCGTGGATCAAGATCAAGAGCAGGCGAGCTGACACTCGGCCTAGTGAGTGGTGAAGAGCAGGGGTGTTCGGCTTTTGATTTGCGTTGTTGCTGCCCCTCACCCCAGCCCTCTCCCGAGGGAGAGGGGGCCGATTTGTGGGCTTTTCAAAGCCTGAGTTCGACTCGGTATCGCACGTCGGCGTATCTCTCCCAAACACCTCGATCAGTCCCCTCTCCCTCCGGGAGAGGGCTAGGGTGAGGGTTGGCTTTTGGCTGTTTAAATCTGTGTCGGATAACCAGAACCTTCCCACAATGTTTTCAGGTTGTCCGTCGGACGCTCGCTCTCTAGGCTCTGGGTGTCGCTGAATGTTCAGTGATCGGGTGTGAGAACCCGCCGAGCTTGAAACTAGCACCAGTAAGACCATAATTGCGGCCGGCCTTATTTGCTGTCGTAATGCCTTATGGCGGCTGTGTGCGGGCAGACTTCGGTCTGGCCGGTTTTCTGCTCACCGGTTTCTCACTCCGCACATAGCTGCCACCCTTTGCCACGTGAGAAATGGTCAAGGGCGGCTCGAATGACGAGCAGATTTTCATGAAAGATAAAATTGTCCCCGATCCACCTATCGATCCCACATCCCCACTCGAAGAAGCCATCCGCGCCGACGACCAGATCAAAACCCGCGAAGCCATCAAGCGCGCCCTGGATTTCTACCTCAGCCCCGACCCGGTCAAACCCCGGCAACCCAGTACGATGTTCCTGATCCAGCCGAACATCGACACCGAAAGCCTGCTGGCGCATGCCTGTGAGTCACTCGCGTCGGCGAACACGTTAACCGCTAACTTTGCCGATCAATTGGGCCGGCCCGAGCGTAATACGGCGTTGGCGATTCAGCAGATCATCATGCTGGCCGAGCTGGCGGTGAATCGGGCGCTGGATCGGGTTGATCCGCAGACCTGATTCGTCGGGATACCGCGTCATCGTTCATCGCTGGCAAGCCCGCTCCCACAGGGTCATATGCAATTTTCAAAACACTGCAGACCTGTGGGAGCTGGCTTGCCAGCGATGGCGGCGGATCATTCAACACACAAATCCTGGACACAAAAAAACCGCCGATCATTCACTGATCGGCGGTTTTTCATTCAGCCCACATCAAATCACTGCATCAACACTTCAATCGAGCCATCAGCCGTCATGCTCACCTGGCTGGTGCCCGCTTCAACTTCTGGCGTCACCGGCGCCGAATCCATCGCCGCCGCTTTCATCATCATCGGTGCGCGCAGGTACGGCTGTGGATAACCGTTGCTGTTGAGGTTCAGGTTGACGATTTTGTAACCCTTGCCGCCCAGTGCATCGGTGGCCAGTTGGGCGCGGGCCTTGAAGGCGGTCACGGCTTCTTTGAGCAATTGGTCTTCGCTGGCCTTGCGGGTCGGGTCGGCGATGGCGAAGTCCATGCCGCCCATTTTCAGGTCGCCGAGCAGTTCGCCGGTGAGTTTGGACAGGGCGGCGAAGTCGGCGCTTTCCAGGCGCAGTTCGGCGCGTTCACGCCAGCCGGTGATTTTCTGGCCTTTGGTGTCGTAGATCGGGTAGCTGTTGCGGCTGCCTTGGCGCAGGGTGATGTCTTTGACTTGCTTGGCCTGGGCCAGGGCCTTGTTCATGGTGGTGCTGACGTCGGCGGCGAGTTTGGCCGGGTCGGTGTTTTGTTCTTCGGTGTAGAGGGTGACGATCATCAGGTCGCGCGCGACTTCCGTGCTGACTTCGGCGCGCAGGGAAATCTGGTTGTAGTGCAGCTCATCGGCGGCCAGGGCCGGAAGGCTGGCGACGCTGCCGACGGTCAGGGCGAGAAGGGCGGCGCTGCGGCGAAATGTGTGCATGAAAGCTCCTTGATGAGGGCGCAGGTGATGGTTCGGGGGCCTGCGTGAAACCATCAGACTCTAACTTTTATGATCCGGTTCGCCCAGTTACAACTTCTATACAGATGACCGGGGCTGCTGCGCAGCCATTCGCGAGCAGGCTCGCTCCCACCTTGAAATGCATTCCCCTGTGGGAGCGAGCCTGCTCGCGAAGGCGTCCTTATAGCCGCCGAAAATGTTTTCGCCATGTGGTCGTTTGCCGCACTTTCGCCTCTGAAGGGCGCGGCTTGGTTATACTCCGTGCGATCCGCCTGGAGCGCTCATCAGGAGAGCTCATGCTCGCCCCCGTACAATTGACTTCCGCCACTCGCCAGAACCTCTGGCGGCTGACTTTCATCCGCACTCTGGTGCTCGCCGCGCAGGCCGGTTCCGTGGGCCTGGCCTACTGGCTGCAACTGCTGCCGTTGCCATGGGTGCAACTGGCGATGACCCTCGGCTGCTCGACGCTGCTCTGCGTGTTTACTGCCGTGCGCCTGCGCACTTCGTGGCCGGTGACCGAACTCGAATATGCGCTGCAGCTGGCCTGCGATCTGGTGATCCACAGTGCATTGCTGTATTTCTCCGGCGGTTCGACCAACCCGTTTGTTTCCTATTATCTGGTGCCGCTGACCATCGCCGCCGTGACGCTGCCGTGGCGCTATTCGGTGGTTCTGTCCGGTATCGCGCTGGCGCTGTACACCGTGATGTTGACGCGCTTCTATCCACTGGAAACCTTGCCGGTCGCCCGCGAGAACCTGCAGATCTACGGCATGTGGCTGAGCTTTGCCCTGGCCGCTGCGGTGATCACTTTTTTCGCCGCACGCATGGCCGAGGAACTGCGCCGCCAGGAAGAATTACGCGCGATCCGCCGTGAAGAAGGCCTGCGCGATCAGCAATTGCTCGCCGTTGCTACCCAGGCCGCTGGCGCCGCCCATGAACTCGGCACGCCGCTGGCGACCATGAGTGTACTGCTCAAGGAGATGCAGCAGGATCATCCTGACCCGATGCTGCAGGACGATCTGAAGGTGCTGCAGGATCAGGTCAAATTGTGCAAAGAAACGTTGCAGCAACTGGTCCGCGCCGCCGAAGCCAACCGGCGTCTGGCCGTCGAGATGCAGGACGTCACCGACTGGCTCGATGAAGCGCTGAACCGCTGGCACCTGATGCGTCCGGAGGCCAGCTATCGCTTCCACCGTCTCGGCCAAGGCACCGTTCCGCGCATGGCACCGCCGCCGGACCTGACTCAGGCGCTGTTGAATCTGCTCAACAATGCCGCCGACGCCTGTCCGGAGAATCTCAAGGTGACCCTGGACTGGGACGTCGAGAACCTGACCATCAGCATTCGTGACCACGGCGCCGGTGTGCCGCTGGCCATCGCCGAACAGATCGGCAAACCATTTTTTACCACCAAGGGCAAAGGTTTCGGCCTGGGCCTGTTTTTGAGCAAGGCCAGCGTGACACGCGCCGGCGGCTCAGTGAAACTCTATAGTCATGAGGAAGGCGGCACGCTCACCGAGCTGCGCCTGCCCCACGGCGCCCGAGGAGACCA
This sequence comes from Pseudomonas sp. NPDC085632, assembly GCF_044541255.1. Lineage (NCBI taxonomy): Bacteria > Pseudomonadati > Pseudomonadota > Gammaproteobacteria > Pseudomonadales > Pseudomonadaceae > Pseudomonas > Pseudomonas sp. NPDC085632. The sequence continues at coordinate 5,783 of NZ_JBITSX010000071.1, forward strand.
ACATGAGTGACGAAATCCAAGTCGAAGGCGAAGAACTGCCGCATTTGCTGCTGGTCGACGACGACGCAACGTTCACCCGAGTGATGGCGCGCGCCATGGCTCGCCGTGGCTTTCGCGTCAGCACCGCCGGTTCCGCCGAAGAAGGCCTGACCATCGCCCAGGCCGATCTGCCTGATTACGCCGCGCTCGACCTGAAAATGGACGGCGACTCCGGTCTGGTGCTGCTGCCCAAGTTGCTGGAGCTGGACCCGGAAATGCGCGTGGTGATCCTCACCGGTTATTCGAGCATCGCCACCGCCGTCGAGGCGATCAAGCGCGGCGCCTGCAACTACCTGTGCAAACCGGCTGACGCCGACGACGTGCTGGCTGCATTGCTGTCCGAGCACGCCGACCTCGACAGTCTGGTGCCGGAAAACCCGATGTCGGTCGATCGCCTGCAGTGGGAGCACATTCAGCGCGTGCTCACCGAGCACGAAGGCAATATCTCCGCCACTGCCCGCGCCTTGGGCATGCACCGCCGCACCCTGCAGCGCAAACTGCAGAAGCGCCCGGTTCGTCGCTGAACCTGCGCTGAACGACTATCGCCAGCCCGCGCGATAAAACGCACCGATCTACTATGATCGGTGCGTGTCTGTTCTTATCTATATCGAGCCTTATCCATGAATCAGAACGCTGAATATTCCGCGGTCAACGATGCTGTGCGCGGGCAGTTTTTTCGTAAAGTGTGGGCGATGACCACGCCCTACTGGCGCAGCGAAGAGAAGGGCAAGGCCTGGACGTTGCTGATTGCCGTGATTGCGCTGTCGCTTTTCAGCGTGGCGATCTCGGTGTGGATCAACAGTTGGTACAAGGATTTCTACAACGCGCTGCAGAAGAAGGACGAGGCGGCGTTCTGGCAATTGATTCTGTATTTTTGTGGGATTGCCACGGTGGCGATCCTTGGGGCGGTGTATCGCCTCTATCTGACGCAGATGCTGACGATTCGCTGGCGGGCGTGGCTGACCGAGAATCACTTCAAACGCTGGCTCGGCCACAAGAACTACTATCAGCTGGAGCAGGGCGGTTACACCGATAACCCCGATCAGCGGATTTCCGAAGACCTCAATACCTTCACCGCCAACACCCTGAGCCTGGGTCTCGGGCTGATTCGTACCGTGGTCAGTCTGGTGTCGTTCTCGATCATTTTGTGGGGCGTTTCCGGCAGCATCGAAGTCTTCGGCATCGAGATTCCCGGCTACATGTTCTGGTGTGCGCTGATTTATGCAGCGGTCGGCAGTTGGCTGACGCACTTGATCGGTCGACGCCTGATCGGCTTGAACAACCAACAACAACGCTTCGAAGCTGATTTGCGTTTCTCCATGGTACGAGTACGTGAAAACGCCGAAAGCATCGCGTTGTACAACGGTGAGCCGAACGAGAATCGTCGTTTGAGCAGCCGCTTCGGGCTGGTCTGGCACAACTTCTGGGACATCATGCGCGTGTCCAAACGCCTGACGTTCTTCACCTCGGGCTACGGCCAGATCGCAATCATCTTCCCGTTCATCGTCGCCGCACCGCGTTATCTGGCGGGCAAGATCGAACTGGGTGAGTTGATGCAAATCAACTCGGCGTTCGGCAACGTGCAGGAGAACTTCAGTTGGTTCATCAGCGCGTATTCGGACCTCGCCGCGTGGCGCGCTACGTGTGATCGTCTGTTGAGTTTCCGCCAGGCCATGACCGACAACGAAGAGCGCACCCCGGCCATCGATGTGCAGAATCAGGGCAGCGAATTGAAGGTGCATAACCTCGGTCTGGACCTGGCCGATGGGCGTCATCTGCTGACCAGCGCCGACATGACCGTCGAACCGGGTGACCGAGTGATGCTCAGCGGCCGTTCCGGCAGCGGCAAGTCGACGCTGTTGCGGGCGATGGGGCATTTGTGGCCGGCGGGGCATGGCAGCATTCGTCTGCCGGCAGCGCGTTACCTTTTCCTGCCGCAGAAACCTTATCTGCCGATCGGCACCCTGCGCGAGGCGTTGAGTTATCCACAACCGGGCGACACCTACGCGCCGGAACGTTATGCACAAGTGCTGGAAACCTGCCGCCTGCCACATCTGGTCGCGCGCCTGGACGAGGCCAACCACTGGCAACGCATGCTCTCGCCGGGCGAGCAGCAACGACTGGCCTTCGCTCGCGCTATGCTTTACGCGCCGCAATGGTTGTACATGGACGAGGCGACTTCGGCGATGGATGAGGAAGATGAAGCGACGCTGTATCAGGCACTGATCGACCAATTGCCGGGGCTGAGCATTGTCAGTGTCGGCCATCGCAGCAGTTTGAAACGCTTCCATCCACGGCATGTGCGGATCGACAGCGGCCACTTGATAGAGCAAACCGTGACCGCCTGACGCCACGGATCCCTTGTAGGAGCTGCCGAAGGCTGCGATCTTTTGATTCTAAAAGGTCAAAATCAAAAGATCGCAGCCTTCGGCAGCTCCTACAGGGACGTCGTGTTGACGGTGATCGTACAACCCGCTTGAGCTATGATGCCCACAAGCCGAATTTTCGAGACAAAATGCAAACCATGGAAAACCTGATCGACACCCCGCGCCTCCCGCGCAAGCGCCGCAGTCTGGCCCAGGAACTGGTGACGGTGCTGAGCGAGCAGATCCGCGATGGCCTGCTCAAGCGCGGTGACAAACTGCCTACCGAGTCGGCAATCATGGAAGCCCATGGCGTCAGCCGCACCGTGGTGCGCGAGGCGATTTCGCGTTTGCAGGCTGCCGGCCAGGTGGAAACCCGCCACGGCATCGGCACCTTCGTGCTCGACACGCCGAGCCCGAGTGGTTTCCGCATCGACCCGGCCACCGTCGTTACCCTGCGTGATGTGCTGGCCATTCTCGAATTGCGCATCAGCCTTGAAGTGGAATCCGCCGGCCTTGCCGCGCAACGTCGCAGCGCCGAGCAACTGGCCACCATGCGCGCCGCCCTCGATGCGCTCAACGAAAGCGCCGCCCATGCCAGTGATGCGGTCGCGTCGGACTTTGCTTTCCACCTGGAAATCGCCCTGTCCACCGGCAACCGTTACTTCACCGACATCATGACCCACCTGGGCACCAGCATCATTCCGCGTACGCGGCTGAATTCGGCGCGTCTGGCCCATGATGACCAGCAGCACTACATGAGCCGCCTGAGCCGTGAGCACGAAGAAATCTACGACGCGATCGCCCGTCAGGATTCCGATGCGGCGCGTGCGGCGATGCGTCTGCACCTGACCAACAGCCGCGAAAGACTGCGCCAGGCCCATGAAGAGGCGCAGGCGCAGGGTTGAGGTTGGATCAGTCTTTAAGCTCGATTACCAGTTGCATCGAAAGCTTTTGGTCGCCCGCATGTTCTAAGGAGTACTGCAATTTAGCGTTCTGACCAGCGTTCAGCATTTTTTCAAACTGCGCTTTCGGAATTGCAAACTCAACGGGCTTTCCAGCGGAGATTGGTGTCAGTACAACGGAGTCTGACCACTGCTCGGCGCCTTCTGGGTCGTACACTTTCAGTGTAATTCTGTCCCCTGAGGCCGCTTCTTGGAGCGCAGGTACTTCGCCGTGAGCGGGGCCTACCAGGTCATGTACGTGCAGGACGTCATTGATTGCTTCCTTCAGCACAGGTGCAGGCAGCATTTGAATAGCGAAGCTTTTATTCATCTTCAAGATCCTTTTGGTTGTCGAAACGAGCCGTGTCGGCTCAAGCTGATTGATATCTGGAGTGCGTAAGACTGGCACCTGTAAGAAATACCAGTTCCGACGAACGGTCACCGCTCCCGCACGACCAGGTTCAGCCCTCGATCCGCAATCTCAACACCTGCGAAAACGGCTCCATACTCGACTCATCACAAAACTTGTAGCGCAGTTCAACCACCCTGTTCAGATACGGACGCAGAGCCTCTTTAGGCAGTTGCAACTCGATTCCCGTCAGTTTCTCCATCTCGTCTTCAGCATCGTCCCAGGTGCCAGTGTTCACCTCTTCACCTACCCACTCCGGCTCTTCCGGGTCGTCTCCCAGAATCGGGTAGACGCTCCAGTTCGCCGGGAAATCGCTGGAGTCGGGCACTTGTACGATCAATACATCCGGCAGCAGCGATAGCTGAAGGGTGAGTGGGGCGGAAGGCGAAGCGGCAATGTGCGACAGGGTCGGAGCAGCATAATTCACAAACATTTCGGGTTCCTTCGAGTGGTCCGCCACGATCCTTCGTGGCAGTCGTCGCACCTTACCCGGCGTTTCTCCAGCGCTCAGTAAACGAATCTTGACCAGACATTTCCGCGCTAAAACCCTTTAAACACAGGCGTTTGCGACGCGTCCTGCCAAGCCTTAAACAGTTTTGTCCGACAAAAAAACACCCACAACGATGAAATGCAGTTGACGGTTATTTTTTAAGTTGTACGATGACCTACAACTTCAGCGAAGGCTGAACGGACCAATCACAAAAAACGTTGCTACCAGGGTGTTCGAATAATGAATCCACAAGAACTGAAGTCCATCCTCTCTGCCGGCCTGCTGTCTTTCCCGGTGACCGATTTCAACGCGCAGGGCGATTTCAACCGCGCGGGCTACATCAAACGCCTGGAATGGCTGGCCCCTTATGGCGCTTCAGCCTTGTTCGCTGCCGGCGGCACTGGTGAGTTCTTCTCCCTGGCCGCCAGCGAATACTCGGAAATCATCAAGACTGCCGTCGACACTTGCGAAACCAGCGTGCCGATCCTTGCCGGTGTCGGTGGTTCGACCCGTCAGGCCATCGAATACGCTCAGGAAGCCGAGCGTCTGGGCGCCAAAGGCCTGTTGCTGCTGCCGCACTACCTGACCGAAGCCAGTCAGGACGGCGTTGCCGCTCACGTTGAAGCCGTGTGTAAATCGGTCAACATCGGCGTAGTTGTCTACAACCGCAACGTTTGCCGCTTGACCGCGCCGCTGCTGGAACGTCTGGCCGAGCGCTGCCCGAACCTGATCGGCTACAAGGATGGCCTGGGCGATATCGAGTTGATGGTGTCGATCCGTCGCCGCCTCGGTGATCGCTTCAGCTACCTGGGTGGTCTGCCGACTGCCGAAGTCTACGCCGCCGCCTACAAGGCGCTGGGCGTGCCGGTTTACTCGTCGGCGGTGTTCAACTTCATCCCGAAAACCGCGATGGATTTCTACCACGCGATCGCCCGTGAAGATCACGCCACCGTCGGCAAGATCATCGACGACTTCTTCCTGCCGTACCTCGACATCCGCAACCGCAAGGCCGGTTACGCCGTGAGCATCGTCAAGGCAGGCGCGAAAATCGCCGGCTATGACGCAGGCCCGGTGCGGGCGCCGCTGACCGACCTGACCGGCGAAGAGTACGAAATGCTCGCCGCGCTGATCGACAAGCAAGGTGCGCAGTAACACCCGACAAAAACGCGGCCGCTGAGTAATCAGCGGCTTTTTGCGTAAAGGCTTTTAGTTTTGAGGGCTGCCCCTGTGACAAATGCAAAACGCTACGACAACTACATCAACGGCGAATGGGTTGCCGGTGCCGACTATTCGGCCAACATCAACCCGTCCGAGCTGAGCGACAACATCGGTGACTACGCCAAGGCTGACCTGACTCAGGTCCACGCCGCCATCGACGCCGCCCGCGCGGCATTCCCGGCGTATTCGACTTCGGGTATTCAGGCCCGTCATGATTCGCTGGATAAAGTCGGCACGGAAATCCTCGCCCGTCGCGAAGAACTCGGCACCCTGCTGGCCCGGGAAGAGGGCAAGACCCTGCCCGAAGCCATCGGCGAGGTGACCCGCGCCGGCAACATCTTCAAATTCTTCGCCGGTGAATGCCTGCGTCTGTCCGGCGACTATGTGCCGTCGGTGCGTCCGGGCGTCAATGTTGAAGTGACTCGCGAAGCCCTCGGTGTGGTCGGTCTGATCACCCCGTGGAACTTCCCGATTGCGATTCCGGCGTGGAAAATCGCCCCGGCCCTGGCCTACGGCAACTGCGTGGTGTTGAAGCCGGCCGATCTGGTGCCCGGTTGCGCTTGGGCTCTGGCGGAAATCATTTCCCGTGCAGGCTTTCCGGCCGGCGTGTTCAACCTGGTGATGGGCAGCGGTCGCGTGGTGGGTGATGCGCTGGTCCAGAGCCCGAAAGTCGACGGCATCAGCTTCACCGGTTCGGTGGGTGTGGGCCGGCAGATCGCGGTCAACTGCGTGTCGCGCCAGGCCAAGGTTCAACTGGAAATGGGCGGCAAGAACCCGCAGATCATTCTCGACGACGCTGACCTCAAGCAAGCGGTTGAGCTGTCGGTGCAGAGCGCGTTCTACTCCACCGGCCAGCGTTGCACTGCGTCGAGCCGTTTGATTGTTACTGCGGGCATTCACGACAAGTTCGTTGAGGCGATGGCCGAGCGCATGAAGTCGATCAAGGTCGGCCACGCGTTGAAATCCGGCACTGATATCGGTCCAGTGGTTTCGCAAGCGCAGCTGGAACAGGACATGAAGTACATCGACATCGGCCAGTCCGAAGGTGCGCGTCTGGTCAGCGGCGGTGGTCTGGTGACGTGCGATACCGAAGGCTACTTCCTCGCGCCGACGCTGTTTGCCGACAGTGAAGCGTCGATGCGCATCAGTCGTGAAGAGATCTTCGGGCCGGTGGCCAACATCGTTCGCGTGGCCGATTACGACGCGGCGCTGGCGATGGCCAACGACACCGAGTTTGGTCTGTCGGCGGGTATCGCGACCACTTCGCTGAAGTATGCCAACCACTTCAAACGCCATTCGCAAGCCGGGATGGTCATGGTCAATCTGCCGACGGCTGGCGTGGATTACCACGTTCCGTTTGGTGGGCGTAAAGGTTCATCCTATGGATCACGTGAGCAAGGCCGCTATGCGCAAGAGTTTTACACGGTCGTGAAGACCAGCTACATCGGTTCCTGATACACGCAATACCCCTGTAGGAGCTGCCGAAGGCTGCGATCTTTAAGATCAAGATCAAGAGATCGCAGCCTTCGGCAGCTCCTACAGGGAATACCAAAGAAGATTCACCCGCGCATAAAAATAATCAGTGGGAGTACATCTACATGCAATCGTCCAAGCCGACTCACGTCCGCTATTTGATCCTGCTCATGCTGTTTCTGGTGACCACGATCAACTACGCCGACCGCGCCACGATCGCCATCGCCGGCTCCAGCCTGCAAAAAGATCTGGGCATCGACGCAGTCACCCTCGGCTATATCTTCTCCGCATTCGGTTGGGCCTACGTGGCCGGGCAAATCCCCGGTGGCTGGCTGCTCGATCGCTTCGGCTCGAAAAAAGTCTATGCCCTGAGCATTTTCACCTGGTCGCTGTTCACCGTGCTGCAAGGCTTTGTCGGTGAGTTCGGCATGTCCACCGCCATCGTTGCGCTGTTCATGCTGCGCTTCCTCGTCGGTCTGGCTGAAGCGCCTTCGTTCCCCGGCAACGCGCGCATCGTGGCCGCTTGGTTCCCGACCGCTGAACGCGGCACCGCCTCGGCGATCTTCAACTCGGCGCAATACTTTGCCACCGTGTTGTTCGCACCGCTGATGGGCTGGATCGTTTACTCCTTTGGCTGGGAGCACGTGTTCATCGTCATGGGCCTGTTCGGTATCGTCTTCTCGGGCATCTGGCTGAAGGTTATCCACAGCCCGCGCCAACACCCGATGGCCAACGAAGCCGAAGTGCAGTTCATCGCCGACAACGGCGGCATGGTCGACATGGACGTGAAACAAGGCAAAAAAGCGGACGGCCCGAAATGGGATTACATTCGTCAGTTGCTGACCAACCGCATGATGCTTGGCGTGTATCTGGGCCAGTACTGCATCAACGGCATCACTTATTTCTTCCTGACCTGGTTCCCGGTTTACCTGGTGCAAGAGCGTGGCATGACCATTCTCAAGGCCGGTTTCATCGCCTCGTTGCCGGCAATCTGCGGCTTCATCGGCGGCGTGCTCGGCGGGGTGATTTCCGATTACCTGTTGCGCAAAGGCCACTCGCTGACCTTCGCCCGCAAAGCACCGATCATCGCTGGCCTGCTGGTGTCGAGCAGCATCGTTGCCTGCAACTATGTTGATGTGGAATGGATGGTCGTCGGCTTCATGGCGTTGGCGTTCTTCGGCAAAGGCGTTGGCGCACTCGGTTGGGCAGTGGTCTCCGACACTTCGCCAAAACAGATCGCCGGTTTGAGCGGTGGCCTGTTCAACACCTTCGGCAACATCGCTTCGATTACCACGCCGATCGTGATTGGCTACATCATCAGCTCCACCGGCTCGTTCAAATGGGCGCTGGTGTTTGTGGGTGCCAACGCACTGGTCGCGGTGTTCAGCTATCTGGTGATCGTTGGCCCGATCAAGCGTGTGGTCCTCAAAGAGCCGCCAACCCATGGCGGTACTGAAGCCACCGGCAAATTGTCTCAAGCGCATTCCTGAGGAGCGGCGTCATGCAGTTGATTGAACATTCCGACTCGCCGCGCCACATCCGCCTGCACGAGCGGGACAATGTGGTGGTAGTGGTCAACGACCAGGGCGCCCCGGCCGGCACTGAATTTGCCGATGGCCTGGTGACGCTGGAATTTGTGCCGCAGAGCCACAAGGTCACCCTCGAAGACATTCCCGAGGGCGGCCAGGTGATTCGCTACGGTCAGGTGATTGGCTACGCATTGCAGCCGATTCGCCGTGGCAGTTGGGTCAAGGAAGATCAACTGCGCATGCCGACCGCGCCGCCGCTGGACAGCCTGCCGCTGTCCACCGACGTGCCGGACGCGCAGGCACCGCTGGAAGGCTTCACCTTCGAGGGTTATCGCAACGCTGACGGCACCGTCGGCACGCGCAATATTCTTGGCATCACCACGACCGTGCAGTGCGTGACCGGCGTGCTCGATCATGCGGTGAAACGCATCAAGGAAGAGCTGCTGCCGAAGTATCCACACGTCGATGACGTGGTGGCGCTGACCCACAGTTACGGCTGCGGTGTGGCCATTACTGCCACCGACGCCTACATCCCGATTCGTACCGTGCGCAATCTGGCGCGTAATCCGAATCTCGGTGGCGAGGCGTTGGTGATTAGCCTCGGCTGCGAGAAATTGCAGGCCGGGCAGGTGATGCACGAAGACGATGCGTCGGTGGATCTCAGCGATCCGTGGCTGTATCGCTTGCAGGATTCCAGTCACGGTTTCACCGAAATGATCGAACAGATCATGGAACTGGCCGAAGTTCGCTTGAAGAAACTCGATCAGCGCCGTCGCGAAACCGTGCCGGCGTCCGAGTTGATCCTCGGCATGCAGTGCGGTGGCAGCGATGCGTTCTCCGGAATCACCGCCAACCCGGCGCTGGGCTACGCCTCGGACTTGTTATTGCGCGCCGGGGCGACGGTGATGTTTTCCGAAGTCACCGAAGTACGCGATGCGATTTACCTGCTGACTTCGCGCGCCGAAAGCAAAACCGTTGCCGAGGAACTGGTGCGTGAGATGGACTGGTACGACCGTTACCTGGCCAAGGGCGAAGCGGATCGTAGCGCCAATACCACGCCGGGCAACAAGAAGGGCGGGCTGTCGAACATTGTCGAGAAGTCGCTGGGTTCGATCGTCAAATCCGGCAGCAGCGCGATCAATGGCGTGCTCGGCCCGGGTGAGCGTTTCAAGCAGAAGGGGCTGATTTTCTGTGCGACGCCGGCGAGTGATTTTGTCTGCGGTACGTTGCAGTTGGCGGCAGGGATGAACCTGCATGTGTTCACCACCGGGCGTGGCACGCCGTATGGTTTGGCGATGGCGCCAGTGGTGAAGGTCTCGACGCGTACGGAATTGGCGCAGCGCTGGCCGGATTTGATCGATATCGACGCCGGACGGATTGCTACAGGGCGCGCGACCATCGAGGAATTGGGTTGGGAGTTGTTTCACTATTACCTGGATGTTGCGAGCGGCAAGCAGCAGACGTGGGCGGAGAAGCACAAGCTGCATAACGACATTACGTTGTTTAACCCGGCGCCGATTACCTGATGGTTTGGGGGTGGGTCAAAAGCTACCCTCACCCCAGCCCTCTCCCGAAGGGAGAGGGGGCCGACCGAGTTGTCTTGCGCTGTACATCGACCTGAAAAATCGGGTCGATTATGGATTCAGCGATGTCATTTCAGGTCGGTGGATTTTTAGAATATCCCCCGATCGGTCCCCTCTCCCTCTGGGAGAGGGCTAGGGTGAGGGGCTTTTGCTTTATCATTGGCATCCAACGACGCTCACCCAAGGCTCCCCGGCATGCTGGCAATCTTCCTCGAAACCCTGAACATCACCGCGCCGGTGTTTGCCATGCTGTTTCTCGGTGTGCTGCTCAAGCGCATCGACTGGATCAACGACAACTTCATCCACACCGCCTCGTCACTGGTGTTCAACGTCACCATGCCGGCGCTGCTGTTCCTCGGCATTCTGCATGCCGATCTGCACGCCGCGTTGCAACCGTCCCTGCTGATCTACTTCTCCCTTGCCACGCTGGTGAGCTTTGCCCTGGCCTGGGGCTGGGCGATTTTCCGTTGCCCGCGCGAAGATCGCGGCATCTACACCCAGGGCGCGTTTCGCGGCAATAACGGCGTGATCGGCCTGGCACTGGCGGCGAGCATGTACGGCGATTACGGGATTTCCCTCGGGGCGATTCTCGCAGCGTTGGTGATCCTGTTTTACAACACCCTGTCGACCATCGTGCTGGCGGTGTACAGCCCGGTGATCAAGTCCGATCCGTGGAGCATCTGCAAAAGCGTGTTCAGCAATCCGCTGATCATCAGCGTGATTGCGGCGGCGCCGTTTGCTTACTTCAAGATCGGTTTGCCGGGCTGGCTGGAAACTTCCGGGCAGTATCTGGCGCAGACCACCTTGCCGCTGGCGTTGATCTGCATTGGCGGCACGTTGTCGCTGGCGGCGTTGCGCAAGAGCGGCAGCATGGCGCTCAGTTCCAGTCTGGTGAAGATGGTCGGCTTGCCGGTGCTGGCGACGCTCGGCGCGTGGTTGTGGGGATTTCGCGGGGCGGAACTGGGGATTCTGTTTTTGTACTTCGGCAGCCCGACGGCGGCGGCGAGTTTTGTCATGGCCCGGGCGGCGCAGGGTAATCATGAACTGGCAGCGGCGATTATCGTGATGACCACATTGATGGCGGCGCTGACCACCAATATCGGGATCTTCGTTTTGCAGTGGGGTGGGTGGATATAAAGGCAAGATCAAAAGATCGCAGCCTGCGGCGGCTCCTACAGGAGACCACATTTCCATGTAGGAGCTGCCGAAGGCTGCGATTTTTTAGCTTTTCTCGTAACTGTCGATCACTTCCTGCGCCGCACGAAACGAATCTATCGCCGCCGGCACGCCGGCATACACCGCGCAATGCAGCAGCGCCTCGCGAATCTCGTCCACCGTGCAGCCATTGTTCAGCGCGCCGCGCACGTGGCCTTTCAACTCTTGCGGGCACTTCAACGCGGTCAGCGCCGCGAGGGTGATCAGACTGCGGGTTTTCAGCGGCAGACCTTCACGATTCCACACGCCACCCCAGGCATGTTCGTTGACGAAGTCCTGCAACGGTTGACTGAACTCGGTGGCGTTGCCCAAGGCGCGATCAACAAACGCATCGCCCATTACCTGGCGGCGGACTTCAACCCCGGACTGCTTCGATTCGGTCATGGCATATCCCTTTTGTGATGTTGGCGGCGCCAGGCGCGGATCGACGTGAACAGCAGGAACGTCAACAGCGTCGGCAAGATGTAAAACAGCATCAGCCGCTCAAGCTTGCCGGCCAAGGGCATGCCGGTGGTGAACGACACCACGTGCAGCCCGTAAGCCAGGTACAAACCGAGCAACAGCAAACCTTCGGCACGCGTCACGCGGTAGCCGGAATAGAACACCGGCAGGCACAGCGCGGCGACGCCGAGCATTACCGGCAAGTCGAAATCCAGTGCGTTCGGCGATACCGACAGCGGTGTCGGCGCGATCAAGGCAGTCAGGCCGAGCACCCCGAGCAGGTTGAACAGATTTGCGCCGATCACGTTGCCCACGGCGATATCGCGTTGCCCGCGCAATGCGGCGATCAGCGAGGTCGCCAGTTCCGGCAGCGACGTGCCGACGGCGACCACGGTCAGGCCGATCACCCGCTCCGAGAACCCAAGATCGGTGGCCACCACGACAGCGGCGCCCAGCAGCAAATGCCCGGCGAACACCAACATCGCCAGACCGATAACGATCATCAGCAGGCTGCTGATCCACGAGGCCTGTGCTGTTTCAGGTTGTTCCGAGTGCGGTCGCGTCGAGTGCCGCGATTGGCGTAACAACAAGCCGAGATACAACGCCAGTGCTGCCAACAACAGGACGCCGTCGAAGCGACCGATCTCTTCGTTCCACGCCAGGACGAACACCAGCAGGCTGGCGCCGATCATCAGCGGAATATCAAGACGCACCAATTGCCGAGAAACACGCAAAGGAATGATCAGCGCCGACAGGCCGAGGGTCACAAGGATGTTGAAAATGCTGCTGCCGACCACGCTGCCGACGGCGATGTCAGGGTTGTGGGCCAACGCGGCCTGCAGGCTGACGGCCATTTGCGGCGCGCTGCTGCCAAGGGCGACGATGGTCAGGCCGATGATCAACGGCCGCACATGCAGGCGCGCCGCCAGACGCACCGCCGCGCGCACCATCAGTTCGGCACCGAAGATCAGCAGGCACAGGCCGGCGAGCAATTCGATCACGCTGATCAGCGGTAAATCGGTCAGTCCGAAAATGGTCAGCGCTCCATCAGTCGTCGAGGGCCTGCACGCGAACCCGCGCGGTGCCGCTGCGCAGCATGCCGAGTTGTTCGGCGGCCTCGCGGGACACGTCGATCAGGCGTCCACGGGTATGCGGGCCACGGTCATTGATGCGGACCACGACGGATTCATCGTTTTTCAGGTTGGTGACCTTCACCCGCGTGCCGAAGGGTAGCTGGCGGTGGGCGGCGGTCAGGGAATTCTGGTTGAACGGCTCGCCACTGGCGGTGCGTTTACCGTGGTGCCTGGCACCGTAATAAGAGGCGACGCCGGTCTGGTCGTAACCGTGCGGGTCGATGGTGTCGGTGCTGGCGCAACCGGCCAGTAAAGAGAGCAGGGCGCAGGCGCCGAGCAGACGTTTCATTCAGATACTCCAAAGTGATCGTTCCCACGCTCCAGCGTGGGAATGCATCCCGTGACGCTCTGCGTCACACCGCAATGGACGCGGAGCGTCCGGGGCGGCATTCCCACGCAGAGCGTGGGAACGATCCCCGAGCGCGGGGCCAGAATCAGCCTTCGAGCTTGCTTTTCAGCAGTTCGTTCACTTGCTGCGGGTTGGCTTTGCCTTTCGACGCTTTCATCGCCTGACCGACAAAGAAGCCGAACATCTTGCCGCGTTTGGCTTCATCAGCAGCACGATACTGTTCAACCTGCTCGGCGTTGGCCGCGAGCATTTCGTCCAGTACCGCCGAGATTGCGCCGCTATCGGTCACTTGCTTCAGACCGCGTTTTTCGATGATCTCGTCCGCGCTGCCTTCACCGTTGGCCATCGCTTCGAACACGACCTTGGCGATTTTGCCGGAGATGGTGTTGTCCTTGATGCGCTGCAGCATGCCGCCCAACAGTTCAGCCGAAACCGGCGACTCGTCGATGTCCAGGCCTTGCTTGTTGAGCAGGCTGCCCAACTCGACCATCACCCAGTTCGCCGCCAGCTTGGCGTCGCCGCCGATGCTCGCGACTTTCTCGAAGTAGTCGGCTTGCTCGCGGCTGGTGGCCAGGACACTGGCGTCATAGACCGACAGACCGAATTGCTCCTGGAAGCGCTCGCGTTTCTGTGGAGGCAGTTCCGGCAGAGTGGCGCGCACCTCGCCGAGGAACGACTCTTCGATGACCACGGGCAGCAGGTCCGGATCGGGGAAGTAACGGTAGTCGTTGGCTTCCTCTTTCGAACGCATCGGACGGGTCTCGTCCTTGTTCGGATCGTACAGACGGGTCTGCTGGATCACTTTGCCGCCGTCTTCGATCAGCTCGATCTGACGCTGGATCTCGGAGTTGATCGCCTTCTCGATGAAACGGAAGGAGTTGACGTTCTTGATCTCGCAGCGCGTGCCGAACTCGACCTGGCCTTTCGGACGGATCGACACGTTGCAGTCGCAACGCAGCGAGCCTTCGGCCATGTTGCCGTCGCAGATGCCCAGGTAACGCACCAGCGCGTGGATCGCCTTGACGTAAGCCACGGCTTCCTTGGCGCTGCGCATGTCCGGTTCGGAAACGATTTCCAGCAGCGGCGTGCGCTGCACCTTGCTCGAAGAAGCTTCGCGCCTCGGCGGCGTGGTCTATCGCGGGCCGCTGCGTGATGGCGTGCAACTGGATTATCTCG
>NZ_JBITSX010000072.1:0-5106 GCF_044541255.1 Pseudomonas sp. NPDC085632
CGCCCTTCGAAAAACGCTCGGTTTGGCAGACCGGTCAGGCTGTCGTGACTGGCCTTCTTCGCTCGGGGTATTGAGGTGCTGTTTCAAATTCACGTTGTCGCTCACGGGTGTTGTTCCACTCACTAAAGTCTCGGTCATCATCGTCATGCGGCCACCCCTTCTTCGTCCCCTGTCAGGCTCTTGTAACGCTCGGCGAAGAACTCCCGAACGTTGGCGCATTGTGTTTCCGTACCATCCAAACGATTGAAGTGGGCGCGGAACTCCCTGGCGCCCGGCAAGGTTGCGAGATACCAGCCCACATGCTTGCGCGCAATGCGCACGCCCATCACGTCCCCATAGAAAGCGTGAAGTGCGGCCAGATGCTCCAGCAGTATGTGTTCCACTTCGATCAGCTCCGGCGCCGGCAATTTCTCGCCGGTACGCAGGAAGTGTTCGATCTCGCGAAAAATCCATGGCCGCCCTTGGGCGGCGCGGCCTACCAACAGGCCATCGGCACCGGTCGCGTCAAGCACGTAACGGGCCTTCTCCGGCGAATCGATATCGCCGTTGGCGAACACCGGGATCGACACCGCCTGCTTGATCGCGGCAATCGTGTCGTACTCGGCTTCACCCTTGTACAGATCGGCGCGAGTGCGGCCATGCACTGCCAGCGCGGTGATCCCGGCCTGCTCGGCGATCTTCGCCACGGTCAGACCGTTCTTGTTGTCGCGATCCCAACCGGTGCGGATCTTCAAGGTGACCGGCACATCAACCGCAGCCACGACGGCCTGCAGGATCTCGGTGACCAGTGCTTCATCTTTCAACAACGCCGAACCGGCGGCCTTGTTGCAGACCTTCTTTGCCGGGCAACCCATGTTGATATCAATAATCTGTGCGCCCAGTTCGACGTTGGCCCGCGCTGCGTCCGCCAGCATCTGTGCATCACCACCGGCAATCTGCACCGAGCGTGGCTCGGGATCGCCTTCGTGGATCATGCGCAGGCGCGACTTGCGGGTATTCCACAGGCTCATGTCACTGGTGACCATTTCCGAGACTACAAGCCCTGCGCCCAAACGCTTGCACAGCTGACGAAAGGGCTGGTCGGTAACCCCCGCCATCGGGGCGAGAATCAAGCCGTTCTGCAATGTATATGGGCCGATGCGTACCGCCGACATAGGACTTCCCTGAGGTGGGGCCGGATCATGAGAGTTCGAAAAAGGGTTGGCATGATACCCGCTCTCGATGACTGGATAAAGGCTGAATTGAACAAAATCTGAACAGTTATTCTGTTATTGCCAGCGGTTTGGTTGCGCGCTGCAAAGTCAGAAAACTGCCGTCAATTCAGAAACGGTGAAGCGATTCACTCGGGCGAGTGAAAACTCAGGCTGTAATTCACCGCTTTGGGGCCTGGATCGAGAATATCCAGCGCGATGTGGATCGGCGTCTGTGGCGGCATTTCCGCCAGACCTTCGAGATCACCTCTCAGGTACTCGCCGGGTTTGAAGCGACGACTGGCGATCAGGTGACCGTTGAGGTCGGCGAAGCGCAGTTCCAGTAATGGAAAGGGCTGAGAGAACGTCGCGCGGTTATAAATGATCGCGTCGACCACCAGCGCACCGTTGAACTCCGGGTGACTGCGCACCACCAGATTGCTGCTCTTGATTCGGGCGATGTCGACCTTGGACGGTACCGTGCAGCCGATTTGCGGGCAGATTTGCTGAAACCATGGGCGGTACTGATCCTGACGGGCCAGTTCATCGAAATGATAAGAGATGTACTGGGCAGCCAGTCCACCTGCCGCCAGCAGGACCAACACCAGCCAAAGCAAGCGACGGCCCCACGGTGAGCGGCGTTTCTGCCAGTCCAGTTGCAGTGGGTCGTCAGTCAAATCTTGCAGGACTTCGGCGCGTACGCCGGGTTCTGCGCGCTCGCGCTTTTTGCGCAGCGGTTCGATCGATGGTAAGTCAGCATCGACTTCGTCGCTGGCCGACACGCGTTCGCGGCGAGCATTGGGGTCGATCGGGTCGTGCAGGCGCAGATGCGGAATCGCCGGCTCGTCATCCAGATCCACCGGTTCCAGTGACAGCGAGGGCTCGGTGCGTTCACGGGTGAGCGGCTCAATGTCGTCGACTTGTGGCTCGTCGTCCGGCTCAGGGATCCGTTCATCGGCGGGTTCGCTGAACAGGCTGCCAGGCCACGCGGCATCATCGGGCTCGGGGCTGTCGCGACGGGCACTCAGGGACTCTTCGCGCGGGCGGCCAAGTTCGGTGGCGGGCTGGATTTCCCGTTGTTCGAGGCGGGCGAGTTCTTCGTCCAGATCGAGGCTGTCGAGATCAAGCTCCGAAGCGCTCCACTGCTTTTGGCTGATGGCGCGCGGCTCGGGTTGTTCGACGATGGGCGGCGGCGCGATAGCCGGCGGGACTTCGTCCGGCAGCGCGACAATCGACGGCGCAACCGGCGTCACCGCGTCCTTGCCGGCGTGTTGTTCCAGCAGCTGTTTGGCGGCGTTGAACACTTGCAGGCAGGAGCCGCAGCGAACCACCCCGCGGGCCACGCTCAATTGAGCATGGCTGACACGGAAACTGGTTTGGCAATGCGGGCACTGGGTGACGAAGCTGTCGGTCATGCGGCGATCCGGATTATGCAGGCGGTCATATTAGCGCCGACGGCCGGTGATGCGCACCCAGCCATCGCGATTGGCGATCGGGTCGAGGTCAAAGTCCTGCGCGTAAGCAGCAGCCACTTCGTCACCCTGCTCAGCGAGGATGCCCGACAGCGCCAGGCGTCCACCGGATTTGACCAGCCCGGACAGTTGCGGGGCCAGCGAAACCAGCGGACCGGCAAGAATGTTGGCGACCAGCACGTCGGCTTGAACCTGTGGCAGATCTTCTGGCAGGTACAGCGGGAACAGTTCGTCGGCGATGTTGTTGCGACCGGCGTTGTCGCGCGAGGCTTCCAGCGCCTGCACGTCAATGTCAGTGCCGACCGCTTCCTTGGCGCCGAGCAGCAGGGCGGCGATGGCCAGAATCCCCGAGCCGCAGCCGAAGTCCAGCACATTGCAGTCTTTCAGGTCCTGACCGTCGAGCCATTCCAGGCACAGTGCGGTGGTCGGGTGGGTGCCGGTGCCGAACGCCAGGCCCGGATCCAGCAGCAGATTGACTGCGTCAGGCTCAGGTGCGGCGTGCCAGCTCGGCACGATCCACAGGCGCTGGCCGAAACGCATCGGCTCAAAACCGTCCATCCAGCTGCGTTCCCAGTCCTGGTCTTCAATGACTTCGCTGTGATGCTCGGGCAGCGGGCTGCCGGTCAGCAGTTCCAGATGGGCCAATACCGGGGCTGGTTCGGTGCCGCCTTCGAACAGCGCCAGCAGGTGCGTGTGCGCCCACAGCGGGGTGGTATTGAGTTCCGGCTCGAAAATCGGCTGATCCTCGGCGTCCATGAAGGTCACCGACACGGCGCCCACTTCAAGGAAAGCGTCTTCGTAGGTTTCGGCTTGTTCCGGGCTGATGGCGAGACGTACTTGCAGCCAAGGCATGGCGGGCACCTTTGAAAAATATTGATTGCAGCCTAGCGGCCGGCGAGAAGCGCGCAAGTTTACGCGAGCGCGCGGCAGAACACGAACATGGTTGAAGATCAAAATATCGCAGCCTGCGGCAGCTCCTACAGGGGGAGTGCAGCGACTTCCATGGTGACTTGCACGGTGACTTCCATGGCGGGCTTTTGAAACCCGCAGAAACAACAAAGCCGCCCGAAGGCGGCTTTGTCTGGTGCAGGCTCGAAGCTTAGTGCTTCTCAGCAGCCAGCTTGTGCTCGAGGTAGTGAATGTTCACACCACCCTTGCAGAAGCCTTCGTCGCGAACCAGATCACGGTGCAGCGGGATGTTGGTCTTGATCCCGTCCACCACGATTTCGTCCAGGGCATTGCGCATGCGGGCCATGGCTTCGTCGCGGGTGGCGCCGTAAGTGATCAGCTTGCCGATCAGCGAGTCGTAGTTCGGCGGAACCGCATAACCGCTGTACAGGTGCGAATCGACGCGAACGCCGTTGCCGCCTGGGGCGTGGAAATGCTTGACCGTGCCCGGGCTCGGCATGAAGGTTTTCGGGTCTTCAGCGTTGATCCGGCATTCCAGCGAGTGACCGCGGATCACCACGTCATCCTGCGTGAACGACAGCTTGTTGCCAGCGGCGATGCTGAGCATCTCCTTGACGATGTCGATACCGGTGACCCTTTCCGAAACCGGGTGCTCCACCTGAACACGGGTGTTCATTTCGATGAAGTAGAAACGACCGTTCTCGTACAGGAACTCGAAAGTGCCGGCGCCACGGTAGCCGATGTCGATGCACGCCTTGACGCAGCGAGCCAGCACTTCTTCGCGAGCCTTCTCGTCGATGCCCGGTGCCGGCGCTTCTTCGAGAACTTTCTGGTGACGACGTTGCAGCGAGCAATCGCGGTCGCCCAAGTGGATCGCGTGACCCTGACCGTCGGAAAGAACCTGCACTTCCACGTGACGCGGGTTGGTCAGGAATTTTTCCAGATAGACCATCGGGTTGCCGAACGCCGCGCCAGCTTCGGTGCGGGTCAGTTTGGCGAAGGCGATCAGGTCTTCTTCCTTGTGCACAACGCGCATGCCGCGACCACCGCCGCCGCCAGCGGCTTTGATGATCACCGGGTAGCCGACTTCGCGACCGATGCGCAGCGCCGTTTCTTCGTCTTCCGGCAACGGGCCGTCGGAACCTGGAACGGTAGGCACGCCCGCTTCGATCATCGCGTGCTTGGCCGAGACCTTGTCACCCATCAGGCGAATGGTGTCAGCTTTCGGGCCGATGAAAGCGAAGCCGGAGTTCTCGACCTGCTCGGCAAAATCGGCGTTTTCCGCGAGGAAACCGTAGCCCGGGTGAATGGCGGTAGCGCCAGTCACTTCAGCGGCAGCGATGATGGCCGGGATGTGCAGGTAGGACTGAGCGGCAGACGCCGGGCCGATGCAGACGGATTCGTCAGCCAGACCCAGGTGCATCAGCTCTTTGTCGGCCTTGGAGTAAACGGCGACGGTCTTGATGCCCATCTCTTTGCAGGCACGAAGAATCCGCATGGCTATCTCACCGAGGTTCGCGTTCAGCACTTTTTGA